>JBDKUM010000062.1:0-6638 GCA_039679715.1 Phycisphaerales bacterium | reverse complement strand
GACACGCAAAAAGAGCCTGACTTGTTCCAATATCACAGCCATCGGCCGGCCCGGTCAATATGACGGGAGCCAGCATTTTTCCCGGAAGGGTTGCGGTATACAAAACAATTTTTTCATCGGTGTCAATTTTGAAATAATAATTATTGGAATATTTATTATTGGAATAATTCAACTGGTAATTTTTCCCTTCGCCGATAACGGACAAATAACCGAAAGCTGTCAGGCCATTGTTATCGTAAACAAGAGATGACCCTGAATATCTGTTGATAGGATATGAATGCGAGCGTTTCGGATAACATATTACATTAAGTGTTCCTACAATCATGGAGGCTATGTTGTAGTTGGTATCATTGCTTATGTAATTATCTACCCAGCATTGCTCACCGGCTGCGCGGTTTGTATAATATTGATTGACGGCCGATGACAAATTATTGCAGACAGCATCGCCTAAAGAAACCCTGTTAACAACATAACGTGGGTCTTTATAAGTTACGTTTATATATCTGGCAACTTCCATCGCGGGCTTGTTGCCTGTACTATGGCCGATGGTTTGGATTGCTTTTTTATAATCCGGCGCGACTTCCGAGAGAAGCACCATAAGCATATTAGCATACTGGGCATAAGAAGAAGTGTATGAGCCTACGGTAATCCAATTTGCTTTTTGCGACCATTGGCCGCCAAAATTCATTCCGCTGCCAGTTGAACAATTGCCGCCACCGAAAGCGAAGATTGTAGGTTTTTCCGGATCGAAAGGCGGAGTGGAAATTGTCAATTGCTGGGAAGTAAAATTCGGCACAATCACAATATTCACATCATCCGGCTGACTTTGCTTAAAGCCATCGGAGACTACGAGTTCAAATTTGCAGACCTGTTTGGATGAGGTTGGCTTAAAGCCGCTGATTAATGGCTCGGCTGAATTTGCATCAGATATTGCAACGGCCGGGCCGGAGATCTGTCGCCAGTGATAGGTCATATCGCCAAAACCATCAAGGTCGTAAGAGCCTGTGCCGTCGAGCTGCACTGCGTCTTTCAAAACATAACGAGCCGGGCCTGCGTCTGCAACCGGTGCGCGATTGCAGCCTATTACTATGCCAACTTCATCGGCATTGCTCGTAAGCAAAGTATCGTTAACAACAAGAGCGAAAACGTAAAGACCTTTTTGGGTCGGTACGAATGAAGAACAAGCCAGGCTGTTATTATCAAGTTCGACCTTTGGTCCTTTAATCTGCTTCCATGTGTAATATATTGTATCGCCGAGCGGATCATAGGAATCTGTTCCATCGAGTGTAACAAGTGCGGGAATGTCATTGAAGGTCTGGTCAGGGCCTGCATCGGCAATGGGCGCAACATTTGCGGGATATTCGCAGGCGCCGATATCTACCCGCCCTGCCGCTAAACGCTGATAACCATAAACATCTTTTTCATTTTCCTGGCATTGATAATTCGGATCGCCAGCGTTTCTGCATGGTGAAGTTGCCTGAAGTTGAAAACTATTTTCATTAATGACAAAAACAGGATCGACTGAGATATTGCCATTAATTCCAGTTTGATTATCTATTCCGATATAATCGTTAGTCGAATTTCCCCAAACATTATTATATGTAAATAAATTATTCAGCGATGAAGAAATACCTGGATAATTCAACCCTTGCGCAATTATATTGTTTGAAACAAATACATTATTGCAATTCATAAGGGAAAGATTAGAGACCGACTGAACGGCAGAATTTCGAACAATCGTATTGCAGACAACATTTGAATCACTTGCATTTCTAAGTAAAACACCGCCGCAGGATGCAGCGTTGGCAACATTGTCGGCAACAATATTATTTTTGAATTCTGTTTTGGCTCTAAGATAAACAGCGCCGCCGATGTTCGCGAGATTTTGTTTAAATATATTATTTTTAATAATGGTAAATGCGGTGCTGTAAATTGCGCCGCCGCTGCCGCTCGAATTGGTCAAAATTTTATTACCTGTAATTATCATCGGCCCCTGATTGCACCGAATACCGCCGCCTTCACTTGCAGCATTGTTTGCTGTAATAATATTGTTGCTGATAACCGGAGTTGACAAATTGCAGCAAATTCCCCCGCCTGCTATATTTGAAGTGCCGACTCTTGTTCCAGTTCCGCCTGTGATGGTAAAACCTCGAATTACCGCTTTTTGCGTTTCGCCATTGGCAAAAGTAACGACCGAAGCGGCATCAGGATTAGAAGGTCTGCTGCCGTCGATTATTGTCGCCTCAACGGTTGCCCAATCATCTGGATTCTGGCTGGTTAGTATCAAATCTTTGCCGTTGAAATTAATGTTTTCATAATATCTGCCGGGCAAAACAATAATTGTATCTCCTGCGTTAGCGTCATTTATTTTCTGCTGAATACTGCCGGCCGAATTAACGTAGTGAATCATATAATCTGAAAATTCATCCGCACCGATATCGACATAAGTAAACAAAATTCTCTGCTGTCGATCTATATCTTTTTCTCCTGTCAGTACATAAGTATTTGTTCCTTCGTTAATACAGGGCGAAAATGGAGCAAGATGAAAATCATTACTGTCGGGATTTTTGAAAAGCGGATCCTGGGAAATGTTCGAGTTAATACCGGTTTGGTCTGGGTTCTCTAAAAAATTGCCACCGGCATTGCCCCAAACATTATTATACTTAAAATAATTGTAACCGGTGATATTTTGACTATAAACCCCTCCGCCGCTCTGTGCCAGGCATATAATATTGTTGATTATCGTATCGTAAGACACAGATTCCGCAGAAAAATATAAATTCCCAGCTCCGTACCTGGCATCATTATTAACTAAAGTATTATTAACCAGCATTCCGGCATATAATAATGCGCCGCCTCCGACCTGTGCTGAATTTTTATAAATGAAATTATCATAAACAAGTGGTTTGTTTTGGAAGGTAAATATCCCGCCGCCATATTTAGCGGTATTATGTTTGATAATGCAATTTGAAATTTTGGCATTTGAGGTAATCGTTCCGATTGCTCCGCCATAACATTCGTACGATTCGCGAGAGCAGGTGTTATTAATGATAATATTATTTTTTATTGTCGGTGATGCGCTTCTACAAAAAATACCACCGCCGCTATATAGGCTCATTCCCAGGCTTGTATCTAGTGTGCCGGTTCCGCCGGTGATTGTGAATCCTTGTATTACAGCGTTCGCATTTTCGCTGTTTGCAAAGGTTACAGTTGATGCGGAATTTGTATTTGCGGGTCTGTTGCCATCGATTATCGTCGATTCGATGATTGACCAGCTATCAGGGTCTGTGCCGGTCAGCGTGATGTTTTTGCCATTGAATTTTATATTCTCATAGTATCTGCCCGGCGAAACGATAATTGTATCCCCCGCTGCTGACGCGAGAATAGCAGCTTGAATTGTCGAATACTCCGCAGGGACATACCGGTTCAATGCTGTCGCGCAGGATGAAAACGACAAAAAAAAGAATATCTGAAATTCAAAAGATTTGACTATTACCCGGATAGTTTCGATTGCCCGGTGTTGCCTCGATAAATTTTCTTCCACAGTAAACTCCTGAATTAAACTTTAAATGTGAGTTTCTCCTTTCCCATCTAAAGTTTCATTCATTGGCCGGAATTATATAATAAATTATATGAAAAGTCAAGAATAAAAAAGAATTTTAACATTTAATTACTTAGAATATCGTTTCTTAAAAAATGATTAGCTAAAAGAAGGTTTTATTGTTAGAATTTTGGGTTTAAATAAATTGAAGAATACAGCCGCCAAGTTTTTGATTGGACAATAGTTATGACAGAAGAATTATCGAAAGTATATGAACCTAAAGAGATTGAACGATTTGCCGAGAAAATCTGGGAAAGCGGCAATTATTTTCATACAGAACCGCCGGCTAAAGGCGGGCGCAATTCGACTGCTTACACGATAGTGATCCCGCCGCCGAATGTTACAGGCGCGCTGCACATGGGGCATGCGATCGATAATACTTTGCAGGATGTGCTTATCAGGTTTAAACGTATGCAGGGTTTTAATACGCTCTGGATGCCGGGAACTGACCATGCGGGTATCGCGACGCAGTCGGTTGTCGAGAAAAATCTCAAGGCGAAAACAGGCAAGACCCGCCATGATGTCGGGCGCGAAAAACTAGTTGAAATGATTTGGGAGTGGAAAGAACAATACGGCAACAGGATTCTCGGACAATTAAAGCGTATCGGTGCGAGCTGTGATTGGCAGCGGACTCGTTTTACGCTTGACCAGATGTGCGCAAAGGCGGTTCGGCATACTTTCGTTAATCTGTTTAAAAAAGGACTGATTTATCGCGGCAAACGGCTTGTTAATTGGGATTCGGTATTGCAGACGGCTGTTGCTGACGATGAAGTTGTACATAAAACGATTAAGGGAAACTTCTGGTATATTAAATATCCTTTAGATGATGGCAGCGGGTTTGTAACAATCGCGACGACAAGGCCGGAAACAATGCTTGGTGATACGGCTGTCGCTGTAAACCCGAAGGATAAAAGAGCAAAATCCCTCATCGGAAAACGGTTACAACTACCGTTGACCGGACGTGTGATTTCGATTATTGGTGATGATTATGTAAAGCTTGGCGAAGGCACGGGCTTCTTGAAGGTTACCCCTGCGCATGACCCGAACGATTACGAAATCGGGTTGCGGCATAAGCTTGAAATGATAAATATTTTAACGCCGGATGGAAAAATTAATGAAAACGGCGGTAAGTTCGCGGGAATGGACAGGTATGCGGCCCGCAAAGCGATAGTTGCTGAGCTTGAGTCGCTTGGTTTGATTGAAAAGATTGAGCCCCGGGAGCATGAGGTTGGGCATTCTGACCGCAGCGGCGATATTATTGAGCCATATTTGTCTGACCAGTGGTTTGTGAAGGTTGGGCCTTTGGCGAAAAACGCGATTGAGGCGGTCGAGAGCGGGAAAGTTAAATTTCATCCCGAACGATACGGTAAGAGTTATCTTGACTGGCTGTATGGCATTCGCGACTGGTGCATAAGCAGGCAGCTTTGGTGGGGACACAGAATACCGATTTGGTATTGCGGAAATTGCGAACATATTAACACGGGCATTGACGATCCGACGGAATGCGAAAAATGCAAGTCGAAAGATTTGAAGCAGGACCCGGATGTTCTTGATACGTGGTTTTCTTCGGCGCTTTGGCCGCATAGCACGCTGGGCTGGCCGGAGCAGACTGAAGAATTAAAATTTTATTATCCGACGAATACGCTTGTTACAGCGAGAGATATTATTACGCTTTGGGTATCGCGTATGGTGATGATGGGATTGGAAAATATGGGGCAGGTGCCGTTTTCGGATGTGTTTATTCATCCGACGATTCTTGACGGCAACGGCGAACGTATGAGCAAGAGCAAAGGCAACGGTATCGATCCGCTTGATATTATTGATACATACGGAGCCGATGCGATGCGGTTTAGTTTATGCCAGATGACGACTGAAAGTCAGGATTTGAAATTGCCTGTAACCAAAGATGAGCATGGTAAAAATATCAGCGAGAAATTCGATATCGGCAGAAATTTCTGCAATAAGGTTTGGAACGCTTCGAGATTTTCGATGATGAATCTTGAAGGCTTGAATTATGACGCGTTCGATGCGGCCAAATTGCACATTACGGATAAATGGATTTTGTCAAGGCTGGCGCAGACAGTTAATGAAGTTACAACGAAGCTGGATAGTTTTGAAGTTAGCGAGCCGCTGATGGCGATTTACAGATTCTTCTGGAACGATTTGTGCGACTGGTATGTTGAATGGATCAAGCCGAGGATTAAAGACGCATCGCAAAAAGACGCTCCGCAAAATGTACTTGCGTTTGTTCTGGATTATACGCTGCGAATGCTGCATCCGTTTATTCCTTTTATTACGGAAGGAATTTACCAGAAGCTTAATGAAGTTGCTCCAAAACGCGGACTCAAAGGAATAACCAATAACCAAGGTACAAATTCCAATAACGAAATAACCAAGAAACAAGAAACAAATTCCAATGCCGAGGCGCTGATTATCGCACAATGGCCAAAGGGACTTGATAAATTTATCGATGCGAAAACGGAAAGCGAAATAACAACAGTTCAGGAAACTGTGCGGGCGATTCGTGAAATCAGGAATAAATATACTGTTGCGCCGAGCAAGAAACTTGCGGCAAGTGCAAATGCTCCGGCTGATACCGCGAAAATTCTAAATGACAACGCGGATTTGATTTGCGATAGAGCGAACCTTGAGAAATTTTCGGCTTCGCCGGAAATGGCTAAACCAGAAAACGCGGCGGCTTCGGTTATTGAGCAGACGCAGATTTTTGTCGAAGGTTTGATCGATGCACAGGCTGAATTGAAACGGCTTGGAAAACAGCGTGATGAAATCATGGCAGGTGTTAAAGGTAATGAATCGAAACTATCTAACGCGAACTTTATAAGCAGAGCAAAGCCGGAAGTTGTAGAGCAGACAAAACAACGACTGGCGGAACTGAAAGAACAATTAGCGGTTATCGAAAATAATATCGCAGCATTGAAAAATAGCCACTAAGGCACCAAGACACCAAGAAATTTTGTGAATATTTGATTGGAAATTTATGAATGTCGAGGTCGAACTTTCTCGCATAATAATCGAT
>JBDKUM010000061.1:0-8336 GCA_039679715.1 Phycisphaerales bacterium | reverse complement strand
ATTCATCCATACTATTCTGTTGATACCAGATTGCTTTACCCGTGATATCCCGCAGCATGCAATATAAATTCGCACCCGGGCAATCCGTATTCATTAAATCCCGATGTCCAACTATTGTTTGATCATCCGGGCACAATCAACTCTTTACTATGTAAAACAAAAATGACCCCGTAAGGGGACGGAAGCGAGGGTATGAGCATGGCAATAATAAATGAAAGAATATGAAGATAAAATTGGGCGACATGATTTGCAGCAGAAATAAATCGTTGACAAAGCACAATTAGTATGGTATTTTTTATTTAACAAACATCATTGATTGAGCTAAACAAAGCCGTTTAGAGACTTAATAGTCCTAAGCTTTTTTTGTTTTAAAATTGATGATTCCATTATTATTTTTTTATTTATAGATGAAATTATTATTCAAAGATACAAAAAGGGGGTGCTTTATGGAGCAAAATTTTAACAGTACAGACCTGAAAAATTTATTGCAGAAGATGACGGATATTGCCAATGATTCACCCACCTACGAAAAGCTGGCTCAGTACATTGAGAAGAATTATTTGCGCATCATTTTTATGACAGCCGGAGAACTTGCTAATGAAGCCAATATTAGTCAGGGAAGTGTATCGCGGTTTTGCAGCGCGTTAGGGTATCATGGTTTTAATGATTTCTTGCGCAGCCTGCAAAAGTTTGTCAGCGAAGAAATAACGGCACCGCAGAGACTGCAGTATGTCTCGCAGAATAAAAGCAATAACAAAATTCGCAATATCCTCGACATGGAACATAAAAACCTTGACGAATTGGAAGCAATTCTATGTCAGCCGAGCTACACACAACTGGTGGACAAATTTGTGACAGCACAGGAGATTGTATTATTATCCGCAAGAGTATCGGCCACTTTGTTGCCGTATACTGCCTACATTCTCAATAAAATCAGAAATAACGTGATTCAGATCCAACCGGGAAATCCACTGTGGGATACCTTGCATTTACGGAATCCTGATACGACATTGATTTTTACCATTGCGTTTCCCCGATATCCTACCATCCTCGTCAATAAGTTGCAGGAATTGAAACAAGAGGGGTTTACCATTACCGGTATCACAGACAGTATTGTTTCACCAGTTTCCTACCTGGCCGATCCCGTTTTACATGTGCCGATCACCGTATCCTCCATTTTTGATATCTACAGTACACCGATTTTCTTTCTAAATTTTCTGTTGCGGGATGTGGCGAAAAAAATCGATAACTTGGAGCAGCGGCTGAATAGGCTGGAAGCAATGGAAAACAAGAATCATATTTATTACAAAAAATTAATTGAATAGCTCTCAAACTGGCATTGTAAACAAAGGCGTTTAGCAGATGGCAGGCACCGTAAGGTGTTTGTACTGCAGCGCCTTTTTTATTTTGCCGGCCAAAAGACAATAACGAAAATTTCAATAGTTTTCGTTCAAATAAAAAACCAAGAATGATAAATGAAAGGATGATTATTTATGAAAAAATTAGTAAGTTTATTGCTAATCGTTGTTTTTACTGTTCTCATGGCAGGATGTTCGAACAGTACACCTACAGCGAAAAGGGACAGCGTTGTGGAGAAAATCAAAAATACAAAAGTGCTTACGGTCGGTACAGACGCTACTTTCAAACCTTTCGAATATAAAAATAACGGAAATTATGAAGGCTTTGATATTGAGCTGATTCAGGCAGTGGCCAAAGAACTGGGTGCAGACAAAGTGGAATATGTGGATACGGAATTTAAAGGACTTATTCCCGGCCTATTGGCGAAAAAATATGATGTCATTGTTTCCGCTATGTATATTACTGATGAACGTAAACAAACCATCAATTTTTCGGATTCTTATTTTCCGGGTGGTTTATCCATCATGGTTAAAAAAGATGACAACAACATCAAAGGCGTTAACGATCTAAAAGGCAAAAAAGTTTCCGTACAGGTTGGCACCAAGTCGGCTAAGTATTTAGAAGAAAAATATCCGGATGTCACTTTGGTAAAAGTGGAGACTAATAATGAAATGTTCTTGGAACTGGAAACAGGCAAGGTCGATGCTGTTGTGACAGGCTTGCCGGCGGCTAAAACCTATGCAAAAGAAAAAGGTACGGTAAAGGTCCTGAGTGATACGCTGACCGAAGAATTCTACGGTTATGGGTTGCGTAAAGATGATGAAGAATTAACAAAAGCAATTAATGCCGCACTGAAAAAAGTGAAAGATAATGGAACGTACGCTAAAATCGAGAAAAAATGGTTTGAGTAACTAAAGGGGGCAGGCTTTCTGCCCTTAGTTATACGGAGGAATTATAATGTCATTTGATTTTTCGGTTGTGTTTTTAGGAAAAAATGTACACTTTTTGCTCTATGGTCTTATGTCTACCGCTTTTTTTTCGGTGGCAGGCTTTATGCTGAGTCTCATGGTAGGCACGATTATTGCTTTTGGGCAGCTTTCCAGTATAAAACCATATCGGTATTTTTCTCTGGCCTATTTATCCTGGTTTAGGGCGACTCCGCTTTTGGTGCAGCTGTTTTTGCTATACTATGGGCTGCCTATATTGTTCCATATTGATACGGTTGCCTGGATCTCCGGCGTGATTGCTTTGGGAATGTATAGCGGTTCTTATGCTTCACAAATTATTCGCGGCGCCATTCAGTCGATTGACAGAGGGCAGATGGAAGCGGGGCGGTCTTTAGGTTTTTCTTATACACAAACCATGATCAAGATTATTATTCCTCAAGCCTTTTTTCGCATGTTGGCCCCGCTGACCAATGAATTTATTTCTTTGACGAAAAATTCTTCCTTACTGTCAACCATTACGGTTGCTGAATTGTTCAGGCAAGCCAATATTTTGATTGCCAACACCTATCGCACCATCGAATTTTTACTGGCGATCGCCGTACTTTACTATTTATTTAACAATTTGATCGGGTATCTAGGCATGAAGCTGGAGAAGCACTTCCGTACAGGAGGCGAGCTGCAATGATCAATATATCTTGTTTGAACAAATATTTTGGTGACCATCATGTACTGGAAAATATCAATTTAACAATTGGGCAAGGCAAGGTCGTGGTTATTATTGGTCCGTCCGGTTCAGGGAAAAGTACACTTTTACGGTGTATCAACTATCTGGAAACCTATAGTGAAGGCGAAATCACCATTGACGGAAAACCGATGGGCAGAAAAATGATAAATGGCAAATCCGTACAAATTCCTGATAAAGAATTAAATCAGACCAGACAGAAAGTCGGCATGGTATTTCAGGCTTTTAATCTATTTCCACATAAAACGGTACTGCAGAACATCACGATGGCCCCTATGTCCTTAAAGCAGATGAGTCGCAGTGATGCAGAAGATTTGGCAATGAATCTTTTAAAAAAGGTAGGTTTGGAAGACAAGGCACAGGTGCTTCCCTATAATCTGTCCGGCGGGCAGAAACAGCGGGTCGCTATTGCCCGGGCTCTTGCCATGCAGCCTAAAGTCATGCTATTTGATGAGCCTACTTCGGCACTTGACCCTGAAATGGTGGGAGAAGTGCTGCAAGTTATGAAGCAACTGGCCAAAGAAGGCATGACCATGGCGGTTGTGACCCATGAAATGCGTTTTGCCAAAGATGTGGCTGATGAAGTACTTGTTCTTGACAAAGGAGTCATAATTGAACATGATAAACCGGATAAAATTTTTGCCTGTCCCAGCCATCCGCGTACCAAGGAGTTTTTAAGCAAAGTGCTGGAGAATTCATGAGAATATCAGGCGAGAAGAGGAATAACATGAACCATTCAACTGCAAACTTAGTTGTTAATACGAAACGCATTCAGGATCGTCTCGAGGCGCTTTCGCAATTCGGACGGAATAGCAACGGCGGCATTGACCGCAGTTTTGGCAGTACAGCCGATTTAGCTGCCAGAGAACATCTTATTTCCCTGCTGAAAACAGAAATTGGTGCTGCTATTGACGTAGATCCTGCTGCTAACATATGGGCTAAAATCAATACAGATTCTGAACTGCCGACTATCGCAATAGGCTCTCATCATGATACGGTACAGAACGGCGGCAGGTATGACGGTGCGTTAGGCATTATTTTAGCAATGGAAATCCTGTCTGTGATACAAGAACAGCAGATTGGTCTCCGACATCCGCTGGCACTGGTGTCCTTTACCGCCGAAGAACCAAATCCCTTTAATCTTTCAACGTTAGGCAGCCGAATGGCTGCAGGCAAACTCGATCCCGCAAAGCTGCGGGAGGTGGAAGATACTATTCATCACATTCCCTTGGCCACTGCCTTGGCAAAAGCGGGCGGTTCTTTTGAGAAACTGGGGGAGGCAAAACTTTTGCCCAACCTCCTAAGTGCTTTTATGGAATGTCATATTGAACAAGGGAAACGTTTGGAAAACAAGGGGCTTTCACTGGCTGTTGTTTCCGGGATTACGGGAATTTATCGTGAAACCATCCAAATTTGCGGAGAGGCTAATCATGCCGGTACAACCCTTATGCAAGACAGACATGACGCTTTATTAGCGGCTTCGGAATTCTGTCTGGTCTTTGAAAAAATTCTGAAAGACACCAAACGGGATGATGTGGTTGGAACTATTGGCCATTTGGAAATTTTTCCGAATGCCGTCAATATCATTCCGGGGGAAACCGTGCTGACTATGGAGGTCCGGACTCTTGAGGGCGATGTAACGAAAGCCGTTGTAGAATGTTTAGCAGCACCGATAGCTGTTATCGAAAAAAAACGGGGCGTACATTTTATCCGCAGAGTGCTGCTTGATCAGGCAGGTGTAGCTTTAGATAAAATCGTTATAGATAAAATGGCACAGGCAATGATGGAAATGTCTGAGCCATACTTGACTCTTGCCAGTATGGCAGGACACGATGCAACGCATTTAGCCAGTGTTACCCGTTCAGGCATGCTTTTTGTGCGTAGCATAGACGGAAAAAGTCATTGCCCGAAAGAAAATAGTATGCTTGAAGATATCGAAAAAGCCGGCAATGTATTATTACAGACAATATTATTGCTGGATAAGGAGCTTGAATGATATGAAACATATCTATAAACCATCTTACCTATTTCAAGACGATTGCTTTAAACAAGGCAAGGGAGTACTGGTAGAAGACGGTAGTATTAAGGCTGTGGAAGAAGCAGAAAAGCTTGTTGCGCAGCATCCAGATGCTATAATTGCCGATTGGACCAATTTGGCACTGATGCCCGGTACGGTAAATGCACATAACCATTCTTTTCAAAGTCTGCTGCGCGGCTTGGTTACCGACAGGCCTTTCTTGGAATGGCGGGATAAAGCTCTGTACCATTACTCACCGCGTTTCACTACCCAGGATTTATATACCGGCGCACTGTTTGCATTTGGAGAAATGCTGCGTTACGGAGCAACTACAGTTTGTGATTTTTTTTATTTGCACAATGACGGATCAGAGAGTGATGAAGCTATTATTCAGGCGGCCAAAGACGTTGGTATTCGGCTGGTACTCGCGAGGACGATGTATGATTGGAACGGCGCACCGAAAGGATATCAGGAAAGTGTTGAACAAGCGGTTACTCATACTAAAAAGCTGGCGTTAAAATATGCCGGCAATCCCATGGTCAAAATTCTTCCGGCACCGCACAGCCTGCATGCCGCTTCGCTCGAAATGGTCAAAGCGGGTCATGATCTGGCTCTTGAACTTGGAACCAAATTTCATATTCATGTGGCGGAAGAACCGTTTGAGGTTGAAGAAACTACTAAGGCTTACGGCTTGGCCCCTGTTGAACTTTTGGACAAAATTGGTGTGCTGGATGAAAATATGGTGGCTATCCATGCCGTATGGCTTAAGGATAATGAAATCAAACTGATGGGTGAGCATAAAGCCGGACTGGTTTACTGTCCGTCAAGCAATATGTTTTTAGCGGACGGAGTCACAAAGGTTGTCGAGCTGATGAAAGCAGGGGTAACGGTTGGCCTAGGCTCAGACGGTGCCTGCAGCAATAACCGCATCAGTGTATTTGAAGAAATGCGGATGACGGCGCTGCTGCAAAAAGTATCCTTGTTAAATGCTACGGCCATTTCCTCTAAACAGGTGTTTGACATGGGAACGGCCAATGCCGAACAGCTTCTCGGGATACCGGTTGGTAAAATTGCTCCGGGATATCATGCCGATTTTGTCGGCATTGATACGAAGGATTTATCGGTACAGCCTATCTATGATGTGAATGAGCAAATGATGCCCAATATCGTATACGCTATGCAGCCTAATGCCATCGCTAAGGTTGTGGTGCAGGGCATTGAACAGGTGTATAACGGCCATATTGCCAGTATGCCGGAAGATAAAATCTATCAAGCCCTACAAGTGTTAATCCAAAAATTCAATTCCTTGTCATAAAGAATTTCTACCGGTTGGTCTGTTAAATCAAAACCACCCAGTGTACGAGAAGGACACTGGGTTCGCTCTATGGAGGCGTAATTTTGACGTATACATTAGATTTGGTGAAAAAGGCTCAACAGCATACCGTTGCCTGGGCAGGAGGAACGACAACGCAAATTGCCATTTACCCTAAACAGGCTGAGTACAATAAACGTAATTTTCTCTGGCGGCTGAGTAGTGCCAGGGTTGATCTGGAAGAATCAACCTTTACGGCTTTGCCGGGGATTTCACGGATTATTATGGTGCTGGCGGGAGAAATCCGGCTGGAACATCAAAATCATCATACTGCGAAAGTAAAACCTTATGGACAGGATCAGTTCTCCGGTGACTGGACTACGCGATGTTTTGGCAAAGCGAGCGATTTAAATTTAATGCTGCGAGCAGGCTGTGAGGGCAAGCTAACGGCACTGTTCCTTGATGCTCAGCAACAGATTGCCTTCGCTGATAACGGGATAGTAAACTCTACGGAAGGAACTACCGCTTTTTATTGTGTTGACGGCAACTGTGAAATGACGATTGGAAAAGCAGCCTATCTGCTTACGGCATGGGATGTTCTGCTGATTCATCATTATATTGCACAGGAGAAACTTGATTTCACCATTCGTAATTCTGAATATAACCCTGTTCATATCGTTCAAGCCGACATGTATCATAAAACTGCAGTTTAATTGTCTTTATTTTTCTTGCAAGGAGACTTTTTATGTCAAATTTTAGTCTTAGCCAAGCAGTGAACTTAGCGCCCACAGGGATTGCTACTTTTGCCAAAACACCGGTTTGTACCGATCTTAACCAACTGGATGCCGATATTGCGCTCCTCGGTGCTCCCTGCGATATTTCCATACAGGGAAGATCTGGCGCACGACTGGGGCCAAGGGGTATACGAATGCAATCTACCCGTTTCAGCTATAGTCCGCGGGGTTCTTATGACCCGGAACGGGATGATTTTTACATTAGTACCGACAGGTGGAAGATCGTAGACTGCGGAGACGCAGATCTGGTGCCAGGCGATCTGGAAGCCAGCTTCGCCAATATCGAAGCAGCGGTACGCAAAATTATCGTGCAAGGGGCCATGCCTGTCGTTATGGGCGGCGATCATTCGATTACCATCCCTGTAGTCCGGGGACTTGAGACTGAGGGCCCTTTTCATGTTATTCACTTTGATTCCCATCTTGATTGGACGAATAGCCGCGGCGGACAGCGATATAGCAATGGCAGTCCCTGCCGGCAAATTTCTCTCTTGCCTTATGTGTTCAAGATGGCGCATTTGGGTATTCATGGAATTGGCAGTAGTCAAAAATCGGACTTTGAGGATGCTAAAGCCTATGGTGATTTAATTTTATCACCACGGCAAATCCGCCGACTGGGCATCGAAGAAACGCTGAAGTTTCTACCCCAGGGAGAACGTTATTTTGTTACCATAGATATTGATGCTATGGATTATTCCATAGCCGCCGGCACAGGGTCACCTATGCATGGTGGTCTCTATTATGACGAAATGACCGATCTTTTGGAAGGGGTAGCCAAATTGGGGCACATCGTGGGCTTTGACCTTGTGGAAGTAGCACCTCCTTATGATAATGCCAGCAGTACTACCTGTTATCTGGCGGCACGTTTAATGTCCGACTTTATCGGGTTTATTACTAAGGAGCGTGAGAGATTAGGGGAAAAATCTCGGTAACAGTTTTGCAGAACTTCAGTGTTAGAAGGGCTGAGGCAGATCGGTGATGTCACCGTGGTGTATTTGCTGGACATCAGTATTCGCGGCAATACACACTTTCTATTCCCCATTTTTTTGGGAAAACCCAAACATCCGGGTAGAAAAGGCACAAAAGCAATCGAGGTTATACTTTTTACCTGATTAACCAAGTCCAGGCAAGCCACGCAAGAAGAATCCTACGCTACATCCCGATGTAT
>JBDKUM010000060.1:0-11121 GCA_039679715.1 Phycisphaerales bacterium | reverse complement strand
GGAAGAGAAATGAAAGTCTCGCGTTCATCGCAAAGCTGTGCGTTAGGTTCGGCAATCGCGGCCGCTGTCGTCGCCGGCAAAAAAGCAGGCGGCTACGATGATTTTGCATCAGCTCAAAAAGCTATGTGCGGCGTCAAACCGAAAACTTATAAACCACTTGCCAAAAACAATAAAGTTTATAGTCAGCTCTACAAACAATATAAAAAGCTGCATGATTCTTTCGGCATCAAAGGCACAAAGATGGATATGTCCGATGTAATGAAAGAATTATTAAAATTAAAAGAAGAAGCTAATAAATAATGCTGGAAAAATGATAACTGTAAGAAAAATTAAAAATCGCGACGTTGAAGTAACCGCCCCGCCTTCAAAGGCACACACCCTTCGCGCTATAATAATCGGTTCGCTGGCAAAGGGAACTACTGTTATACGAAACCCCCTGCTTGCAGAAGATCAACTCAACGTTATCAATTGTTTGCGAAAGCTTGGCGTAAAAATTGATTATAATCAGGAAAGAATAATCATCGAAGGCTGTAGCGGAAAATACAGCCCTGTAGAAAATGAATTAAATGTAGGCGAATCAGGCGTTGGAATGAATTTCCTCTGCTCGGCTGCGAATCTCTCCGATAAACCTGTAATAATCACAGGCTCCAAGAGACTCACCGAACGGCCAATTGCTGAAGTTATAGATGGTATGAGGCAGCTTGGCTGTAAAATTGATTACATGAATAAAGATGGCTTTCCACCTGTAAAAATTCACGGCGGAGGAATAAAAGGCGCCAGCGCTTCGATAAAGGGTTCAAAAACTTCGCAGTATTTCAGCTCAATCACAATCGCTTCTCCTTATGCGAAAAAACCTGTAACTCTCCATTGCACTGATAAAATGACAGAAAGACCATACTTCGATATAAGCCTGCAAATGATGTCAGAGTTCGGTGTAAACGCTGTAAACGAAAAATATAAACAAATTACAATTCCAAAAGCCAAATACATAGCGAAGGATATGACGATTGAAGGCGATTACAGCAGCGCATCATTTTTCTTTTTAGCAGCCGCTATCACCAAAAGTAAAATAACAGTCAAAGGACTTAGAACCGATACAAAGCAAGGCGATAAAGCCTTTATCGATTTGCTTCAAAAAATGGGCTGTAAGGTTACAAAATCCCAGGACAAAATTGTTCTCGAGGGAACCGAATTATCCCCCATTGAACAGGATATGAGCAACATCCCGGATTTAGTACCACCTTTCGCGATTGCATGTGCCTTGGCAAAAGGAACCAGCAGGATAACCAACATCAGTCATTTAAGATACAAGGAATCGGATAGAGCATCTGTTATCGCTGATGGGCTGGCACAAATTGGTGTTAAAGCTACATGCGAGGAAAATGAGCTGATTATACAAGGAACACAGGATATTCACAGAGCCAGGATCAATCCGCATAACGACCACAGAATCGCCATGAGCTTTGCTGCCATCGGGCTTCTAACAGGTTGGCATATCATCGAAAATGAAAAATGTGTGGCCAAATCTTTCCCCGATTTTTGGGAAAGGTTTGAAATTTTCTATAAATAGTATATACTCTCCTGCGAATTTTAACTTAATAGGAGATAAAGTCTGATGTTAGGTTGTCATTTTGGAAAATTGTTTCAGGTAACAGTCGCCGGCGGTTCGTACCAGGACGGCTTAACTGCTGTTATTCAAGGCTGCCCTCCTGCTATGGCAATAAGCGAGCAGGAAATATATGCCGATTTGCTTTTGCGAAAACCCGGAGCCGACGAATTAAGTTCACCCCGAAAAGAACCTGACCTGCCCGTAATTTATACCGGCATTAACGCTGCCGATACAGTCGAGAATGCGGGAAATAAAGGTTTAACAAACGGCACACCCCTGACAATCCTGATTCCAAATCTTGACAGGCACTTCATACATGTAAAACAGTACCAGGATACAAACCGCACACCGCGTCCGGGACATGCTTCTTATGCTTCATTTGTAAAATACGGCCCGGCAGATGATTCAATCGGCGCAGGTATTTTCAGCGGCAGATACACTTCTACCATCGTCGCGGCCGGATGTGTAGCCAAGAAAATTCTGAAAAAATGCGGCATTGAGGTTTTTAGCTTTGTAAAAGAACTTGCAGGTGTTCGCTGCGGGACTGTTGACAGTGCAAAAGCTTTTAAATTATGTCAAAACTATAAACAAATGCGATGTGACTTTGATCCCTTCTATCAGGAAATTTATGTAAAACAGCGTATAAACGCTGAAATGCGATTCCTTGAAAAAATGGGAGCCTTTGCGCAAATCGAAAAAGAAATAGATCAGATTCGCGCTAAAGCGCCGAAAACTGACGCCAAACAAATCCGCGAAAAATATGGCGTTCATCATATTTTAAATTGTCCTGATGTTGAAGTTGCCCAGGAAATGGTAAAAGCTTGTAATAAAATTTCAGCTGCAGGCGATTCGGCAGGCGGAGTTGTTGAGGTTGTCGTAACAGGATGCCCGACAGGTCTGGGTGAGCCTGTATTCAAAAAGCTCGATGCTCAGCTTGGTCAAATGCTTGGAATTGGTGCTGTAAAAGGTGTCGAAATAGGAGCAGGCTTTGCTGTTAAAGATATGACCGGCTCGCAGGATAATGATCAGATGCATAGCGAAAACGGCAAAGTCGTTTTCGATTCCAATAATGCAGGCGGAATTACCGGCGGTCTTTCGACGGGGCAGGAAATTGTCATTCGACTTGCGGTTAAAGGAACGCCGACCATTGACAAACAGCAGCATACAATAGACAAGTACACACTCGAAAACAAGCAGTTGGCCGCTATCACAAGACGAGACCCCACAATTGTCGCTCGCGTTTGGCCGGTAGCTGAAGCTCAAACAGCTTTGATTATCCTGGATAATCTAATGATGCATTATGGCTATCAAACAATAAAACAAAAGTTTGAATAAGACTGTCATTCCCGCCAAGCTTGTCCCCGACCTGATCGGGGAGCGGGAATCCATAACAAAAAAAAAGGCCGACATAAAAGTCGGCCTTTGTCATTTACTGAAATGATTTTTATCTTTCCCGCAGAGGAGCAAAGAATTCCTCTTCAGCTTCTTCTTTAATTATAATCGTCGGCTTAACAAGTATCAGCAATACTTCCTGATCTTTTACTTTGCTGCGATTGCTGAATAATCTGCCGATAACCGGAACCTTTGAAAAGCCCGGCGTACCAGATTCTTTGTTGATTTCCGCGCCAAGTTTCTGACCGCCGATGAGCAATGTGCCGCCGTCCGGAACATTCACGTGTGTCTTGACATCCGCAGTTTCATAAGTTGGCAAAGTCTCGAAGAACTTTTCGCCGGTAGTATCTGAAAAGACCGGGAATAATGTATCAAGATTGAACTGCCTGTATTCTGTCAGAATCAGAAGATTAACATACTTTTTATCATCGCTGATAATTGGTGTTACGTTAAGAGTAACGCCGCCGACCGCATAAGCGGATGTCGGGTTAGCTATAACTCTAACTACAGGGTTATCGCCTGTTGTTGTTATATCTTCGAATTCATAATCTTCGATGTATGCCGCAGATTTGAGCAGGTTGATATTTGCACGTTCGCCGCTAAGCACTGTTAGTCTTGGAGCAGTTAGTACTTTCGCATCACGATGTGCCTGTGTCGCTCTGATAAGGAATGAGAGCTGTAAATCGTCATTGAATAAGCTCAACCCGATTTTCCCTACCCCGCCTGCCAGAGGAGCTCCTATCGTAGTTCCTGGCGCACTGCCAATACTTCCCGGAACGCCGGTAGCGCCTGGCAATGTGAATGTTGAAGAATCCTGGAGAATAGCTAAATCATCCGAGAAACTGCCGCCGGTCTTAATGAGGAAATCAGTATCAATACCAATATCTTCAAGGAAGTTTTCAGTTACAAACAAGAATCTTGCTTCAATCGAAACCTGTTCGCCTTTAGAAGTGCGTAAATCATCTAAAAGTTTTTGAATTTGTAAATGAATTTGCGGTGTCTGGCTGATGATAAGCCTGTAATCGTTAGCTGTTCTTGTGATTGTACCTTCACCGCCGTTAATAAGCCATGATTCGGGCGCTATTGTTTCCTGTATAATAGTTACAATATCGTCTGTATTTTCTTCTCTGTCTGATTCAGTATCTTCGAGACCGCTCGAACTGCTGGTGCTTTGTATTTCACCGCCGCTGCCGCCGCCGCCCGATTGCATCTGTGTAGATTCGAAATCCGCAACCGCGCCGATAATTTCACTTATTGTATAAACATGTGTTACAAGCTTGCTTGCCGGCAATGATTCTTTTGTAGCTATTGTTATGATGCCTTCTTTGACTGTATAATCAAGATTTGCGACGCCGCCGCTGATGGCTGTCAGCAATGACCGTAAGGCTTCACCTATCGGCATTCCGCCAAAACCTTGCATACCAATTGGCGTATCCGGCTCGATATAAGCGTTGTCTGAAAGGTCTTTCCATAAAACAACAATTTTCAACGGAGGAGTAACAGAATTTTTGATAATTTCAATCGCTTCATTGAAAGGCGTTTCCGGGGTCAGCGCTGATAAATCAACCTGTGACTCGAGTTGTTTATAAACTTCCGCATCTACCGGCGATACTCCTGTTATCATTGTGGTTTTTCTTTTCGCTGTTATATCCTGCCAATTGCGAGGATAAGTAATCAAATCAGCGTGAGGAATCATCGATCTTTGAGTATCAGTGAAAACGGCCTCCTCCTGTTGGCCGATGTCACGTTTAATTTCCAATTGCGTACGAAGATTTATAATATCCTGCAGCATTTGCTTACGAATTGCACCTTCTCTGTTTGTAGGGTCAATCGCCAAAAGAGTATCAACCTGTGCCAGCGATTCATCATATCTTTGCTGTTCCTGGTACTCGTTGGCTCTTGCAAGGAGGTCTTCGATTCTTTTTTGTTTATCGGAAGCCTGCTGTGCTCTCAATTTTTCCTGTGCCGACTGTGCTTCTGAACGTGCTTTTTCAGCTTTTTGTTTTTCTATTTCTGCCTGACGGCTGTTTAATTCAGTCGTAAGCTGCTCTATTGTTGTTGTATATGACTTATAATCTTCATCGCCCAAAAGCATTTTGTTCTTTTCGACAACTGATGTCGCACGAGAAATCTCGTCTTTAGCTCTAGCAAATTCACCTTTATCGGCGTATTCTTTCGCTTTAGCCACAGCTTCATTAACAACTGCTTTTGTATAGCTTTGCTGAATTCTTTGCTTCTGCTGTACTGTTTCGATATAATTTTCTTTTACCTGCTCTTCTGTAGGAGCTGGTGTTGGTTGTTTTTCAATATCTGCAGGTGTTTGAGTTTGCGGTTGTGGAACATTCGTCTCTGGTGCGATTGGAGCGACTGGCTCTTGAGGCGCCTTATTGATTGTGTTCGAATCAACCGGAACGAACTTTATATATTGATTATCAACTCCCGGCTGTTGAACTTGCTTTTGCTGCTGTTGTGTTGTCTGTTCAAGTGCCGCGATTTCGGCGTCAACTGCCGCGACTTCCTGTGCTGAAAGTCTGCCGGTTTGTTTTGCCTGTAAATATTTATCTTTTGCCGCTGCGAGATTGCCCTGTGCAGCAAGTGTTCTTGCTTGTGTAAGCAGTTCTACCGCGATGTTTTCTGTTGGCAGCTGACTAAGAGATGGTCCGCCATCCTGCAAGCCAAGTGATTTCAAAAGATCTTCTAGCCTGCTCTTGTCAGATGCGCTTAGATATTCTTTGTATGCTTCGGCTTTACGAACCGTTGCTTTTGCGTCTTCATTCAACCCGCGATTATGCTGCTCCGATGCAATGTCAAGGAACTGTTTTCCCTGCATTTGCATTGCCTGCTGCTTGGCAGTAGTATTTTCAGCCGCCAAAACAACTGTGTTCACTGTGCAAAAAACTATCGCTGCTGTTAATACGCCCAAAGTCCATCTCATTTTAGATACACCAATAAACACTGGTAGTCTCCTATAATTATATAATTAAAGTTTCAGATGCTCAGGCAACATCCCAATCTTACATAACCGCTCGGCTTCATACAGCTTACCGAACTTACGGCCTTTATTGAGATTAGCCAGCTTAACACCAGAATCGGCGTTTTTCAAGTCAAATATTATATTTACATAAGGGTTTTTCATTATACTTCGATTTCAGTATTTAATTTTCAAGATACTTATACTATCATAGCGGCTCTTACTTCGGCTTCTTTAGGGACCCGATAGAGTAAATTCTTTTAAAAAAATTGAGATTTTATTCTTTAAAAGCCTCGATAATTGTATAAAATCACTGAACTTATGAATAATTCAGCAATTACGTACCAAAAATTAAGCCTTGCTCTTGAAACAACCGGAAGAATCGGCTCAGTAGCAATTGGCATTGATGGAAAGTTATCGGACGAAAAGACTTTCTCTGCCCCACTTCGTCATAATGCAGAGTTATTCGATACAATTAACTCACTTTTGAAACAAATTTCTAAAACCGCCGACCAAATAAATGAAATATTCATCTCAATCGGCCCGGGAAGTTTCACTGGAGTTCGTATTTCTGTAACAGTCGCAAAAATGATGGCACTTGCAAACAAAAGCAAGATTGTCGCAGTAAATACCAGCGATGCTATCGCTTTGAATACAGATGATCCTTCAATTAATAAAATAGCAACTATAATTGATGCCAAACGCGGCCAGTTTTTCATTGCGGTTTTCCAGAAAAAAGAAAATTTATGGGAAAAAATTCAATCCGACTGTATGATGACCGCGGACGAATTTAAGCAGCAGTTAGATAATGAACCAATTTGGCTACTTGGTGAAGGCCTGCTTTACTATTCAAAAAAATTTGAAACTGAAAATATAAAAATATTAAACGAAAAATATTGGTCGCCAAAAGCTTCAAACGTTTTTAAACTAGGTATACAATTGGCACAGCAAGAAAAATTCGCTGATCCGGTTGCACTCGTGCCCTTATATATTAGAAAACCCGAAGCCGAAGAAAAATGGGGACTGGCTCATTAAAATATTTATTGCTGATAGGCTATAAATATTTTATATGTGCCTGTCCCATTTTTTAACCTCTTTATAAGGAAAAGATATGTCACAGGAAGAACAGGTATTAGTAATAAAAAGAGAAGTATTTGACGAATTAGGCTCATTTCACGGCCTGATGTTCGATGTTCAGAAATATCTTGATAAGATTTTTGCACCCGGCGTTTGCACCTTTATGCCCAGACCCGCCGCCGAAAAAGACCCTTCTTTCAAGCAGTTAATACCGTATGTTATTATGGGCTGTGATGGCAAATACTTAAGCTATGTCCGCGGCAAACGTGCAGGCGAAACACGCCTTGTCTCCAAACGTTCAATCGGCATTGGCGGCCACATCAATCCCGTTGACGCAATGTCAATGTTCAACGCAAATTTTTATGATACGTATCTTGATGCAGTTCAGCGTGAAATCGCAGAGGAAATCAACGTTGATACCGCGTACACAAATAAAATCGTTGCCCTGCTGAATGACGACACAAATGAAGTTGGCAAAGTCCATCTTGGCGTAGTGCATTTATGGAAATTAGAAGCACCAAAAGTGGATCGCAAAGAACAGATGATTACGCAACTGGAGTTTATGTCCGCCGAAGAATTAAACAAAATCAAAGATTCGATGGAAACATGGTCAAGCCTTTGCCTCGCCGGCATAGATAAAATGACAAAATAAGTGAAACTATTTTGTCATCCTCGCGAAAGCGGGGATCCAATTTTTATTATGTAAAAAGGCCGAGCATAGTTACTCAGCCTTTCATTACTTTGATATTTGTTATTTTACTTTGAATTTGTACTCATATGTTTCATCTTTGCTTAAATCCTTACCCTGGCAGCGAAGAACAAATCCATCAGATGTCTTTTCATAAACAAAAGGTTTATCGCTGAATAAATCTTTTGGTAAATCCGCAGGTAATTCATCCGGCAATTTACATCTTATATTTTGTATTTTGTAAATTTCTATCGCCGCTCTGACAGCATTAAACTGTGTTTGACTTGCAACACCGATATCATAGATTTTATCATATCCAGGCATTAAAAGGCGGGCAAAAGTTGCCTGTGGCTTATCTGTTTCTGAATTATCTTTAACTAAGCCTTGTAATTTTGGATATGCCTGCATATACGCAAGTGCCATGGCAGACCGAACATTTCCAACATAACTGTCCCAATAAGCTGCGTTTTGTTTGAAGAATTCATCATTTCCATTGGATATTCTGGCTCTTGCCAGAGACTGAAATGTCTTGTCAGGAAGTTCGGTTGAAAAAAGTTCGTTAGCCTTTTTTTTGTTTATATATGTTCGAAAAATGGCGGAGCTATCTTCCAGAATCTTTGGCAAAGAGAAAGGCATTGCGTCTATATAACACAATTCTTTTTCGAGCCAATCTATGATTTCAAAATTGGCCGGCATTTTGGATAAAATATCCTGAATGCAAGCACTTGATCTTTTGCTTATGGAATTCCCCATCAAATAGCCTACATCGGTCGATTCTCCATGTTGCCTTGCCATTCTTTGTACTGCCAAACATAAATCCAACGCTGTTCTGAAATCACCATTTCTGGCGAGAATTCTGGCTTCACAAATCATCAGGTAAGTTAGAAGTCTAGTGTGCCCAAGATAAGGCATTTCCATCGACAATCCGTCAGAATATTTCAAACCCCAGTCACAATACGATATTTTGCTTGCCTCGATTGCAAGCCGGATTGTCTGCTTATTCTTATCAACACACTCTATAACTTTATCATTAGGTTCTACACTACCGTCTAAAACATCCCTTAAAATTGTTTCTGTCGCAGTATCAGGCTGACCACATAATAAAAATGCCTGATAATAAAGCAATGCAGCATTATCCGGATCGGAAGGATACGCTATAACAATAGAGTTTAAGAGAATTATTATTGTTGTAATAAAAAACATCATTTTTAGATTATGGACATTCATAAAACCATCCTTTCAAATTAACTTCTCTGTTATAAATCCTGTGCAGATGAATTATTAGGCCGCGGTCCCAATAATATACAAGCTTCACTAATCTGATTTTCCACTGCTTCGATTCCCCCACTACTCATTGCCGTCCTTAGTGAAGACAGAGTCATCAATTCAGCAGTTTTTTTTGAATTTACCGTGATAATTTCTTGTTTGTGCCCGCATGAATCATTTAGAACAAACCAGAAACTTAATACAATTATAATCACTGCCGCTGACGTAAACTTTGCTACTTGGCTTTTTAAAACAAGACGCCAAATATTTGGACTTAACTGCCGGTTAAGAATTTTTGCAAAAGAAAGACGTTCTGATTCACTCGTTGCCGCCGGATCAATGCCATCTGCTTTTAATAATTTTTCAGCTAATTTATTATTCTTATCCATTTTGCCTCTCCATTTCTTTGCGAAGAGCCTGTTTTGCATAAAAAATTCTTGACCGAACAGTTCCAATTCCGCAGCCGATTACTTCCGCTATCGACTGGTAAGACATTTGCTCAATAAAACAAAGTGTTAACACTTCCCGATGATAAGGTTTGAGATTTTTCAAAGCAGCATGTAATTTTTCGCTTGTCTCCGCATCGAAAATCGGTTCATCGCCTGATATTGGCAACTCATCTTCTTCAGGCAGTGCTGTAAAATCTTCTTTGCGTCTGAAACCATCATAAACCTTATTTCTCGCGATACGATAGAGCCAAACGGCAACAGCTTTCGGGTCTTTTAACTGCCTGATTTGCTTTACAACTGTCAGCCAGATATCCTGCAGAATATCATCGTTATTCGCTCCATCACAATCAAGCCGCCGAACATAGTATTTCAGTCGAGGCTGATAAAACTCGAACAACTCCTCGAAAGCTCCCCTTTCGCCATCCTGGCAGCGAAGAACAATGTTTTCCAGCCGTTTTTTAAACTCCATAAAGGCCCTTAAGAATCATATCATTAGGTACAGACGCACTTTGACCAAATTAGTTCAAAAAAATATTTTTTTGCCACCAAGGCGCAAAGGCACAAAAGTGTCATTCCCGCGAAAGCGGGAATCCAGTCAATATTCTTCTTCGTGTCTTAGTGTCTTCGTGGCTATTAAATTTTGCCGAACAGAGTCAATGCACTTGCACGCATGATTTCTACATTGGCAAACTGCCCTGCTAATTCCGCAGGCCCATCGAAGACAACAATATAATCACCTCCGCTGCGGCTTATCAATTGCGGAAATTCTTTACCATTAGCACCATCAAGATGTGCTTTCTTGCTCGTGCCCTCGACCATGACTTTTAAAGTCTTACCGATAAACGTCTGGTTTATCTCCTCACTTATTTTTTCCTGAACCGCAAGCAAATCATTATTCCGCTGTTTTTTAATTTCGGTTGAAATATCATCAGCAAGTTTTTCATCCGCCCTGGTACCAGGCCGAGGCGAATATTTGAAAACATAGCAGTTCTTATATTTTGCTTTTTGAACTAGCTCGATAGTCTTCTGAAAATCGTCATCCGTCTCACCCGGGAAGCCGACAATAAAATCTCCGGCCACCGCGATATCAGGCACAAGTTCTTTCGCCTTATAAATAATCTCAAGATACTGCTCTGCCGTATACCCGCGATTCATCGCTTTTAAAATCCTGTCCGAACCGCTTTGAGCCGGGATATGCAGATACCTGCAGACCTTCGGCAAATCAATCATCGCCTGAAAAATCCGCTGGTCAAAATTCCTCGGATAGCATGTAACGAACTTTATCCATTCAAGCCCGCCAATTTTGCTCACTTCATAAAGTAAATCCGCAAATGTTGTGTTATCATATTTATAGGAATTTATAGTTTGTCCAAGCAAATTAACCTGTTTAACGCCCGCATCAACAAGCTTTTTAATTTGCGTAATAATTTTCTCCGCCGGCCTCGAAACCTCCGGCCCCCGAACATACGGAACCACGCAATAAGAGCAGAATTTATCGCATCCATGCATTACACGAACATACGCTTGAGAGGGTAAATTTTCCTCTTTGGAATCAAATTCCTGCTCGAAATCATCGAGACTTGCCAAATTCTGCGCCTCTGGTTTATGCCTGATATTTTCACTTACCGCTTTTTGCTTTTTCAAATTTTCAATAGCATTATTAACAAGC
>JBDKUM010000059.1:0-2470 GCA_039679715.1 Phycisphaerales bacterium | reverse complement strand
AGCCTGTCAAGGGCTGGGTCTGTTTCAAGTTCCCTATCGTTTTGATAAACGTAAAATTTGCCAAGTGAAAACAGATCACATTGCAGGCAGATGACTTTCAGTAAAGCCGGATTGCTTAACACAACCTGCAGCTTCCTTTCAATTTCTGCGTAGTTGTTGAACTGCGCCCGTGATGACATCATTGTGAAATACATGCCGTCCTCGTCCTTTGTAAACTGCCTGGTTGACTTATTCGAGAACGTGCCCAGACCGGCAAGCCATGACCTTATCCAACTCATACGGCTGAATTTAAGGTGATGCAAATGTATTTAGACGGAAAAGCCACTGCATGACATTGCAGTGTTGCACGATAAGAATAAACGAGTGTTTTATCTATCAATATTGGCGATCAGGCTGCTATTATGCAGCAATGAACAGAACGAAGATAATAAAAATATTATAAAGCATAATTATTATGCAGAAATATTTTTACGCCTTCTTAATTATTCCTTGATTTGGATGCGCCAGGAACTCAGCAACATACCGTGTGGGATCCATGATGTGATTATCTTTATCCTCCGGATCTTCCAATACAACGCCATGCGGATCAACTTTCCTGCTGTAATTTTCCTGCTCGTATCGAATGTTTTCGCTTGATCTTGTATAGTAAACCCGTAGGTTATTTACCAGGTCGATGCCATCAAGTACACTCCCCTTTGGCTTGATAGCAGCAACAGCATATTCCCATCCGGCCTGTCTGAGCGCAATGATCTTTGATGTACGGTTATTATCGCAAACGATTACCCGATTCTTTGGTATGCCAAGTTTGCCGAATTTCCATTTAACTATACCCTCATCCGCTGAATCTATTTGCGTGCGCTCTGTTGTGGTAAGCGATGCCCTGATTAGATTTTCACTCAGGTAATTGCGTTCATGCAAGTACAGGCCGCCGTCATAGTATTTTATATCAACGATGCCCCACGGATCAACTGCACCCCAATCCACGCCGGTATATATTGGCGCATTTACAGCGTGAAACTCTTCATCGGGGATCTCAGTAAAGCTGAATATCCTGTTTGGTTTTTCCGCTTTCAGGCCAAGGCCGTACACGGACCAGTTAAATGCGCTGGCGCTATTCTTAAATTCATTTTCTCTGCACCTGGCAAGTTCCTTTAAGTACTTAACATCAAAACCTGAAACGTTTTTCTCAATATCATATTCATTGGCCTGCTCTTTGGTAATTAATCCCGATTCAACCAAGTGGCACATTGAAACGGGCTGGTAGCTGAGTATTTTGGCTTTTGATTCTTCAGGACAAAGGGGGTTATCGGCAAATGTTGAATGTATTACAATGCATCGAGGATCTTTTGCAAGATCATCAGACCAATGGCCCATTTTCGGGTTTAGGTCCAATAGCATAAAATCCTCCGTTCGTTGATCTATTTGGTTGAATATTTCACGCGGTATTTTATATGGTTCATTAAGCCATGCAACTCCACTCGTAAGCCCCATTACAGTATTTTCCTGATCTGTTCCCTGTATTTCAATGGTGGAATTTTGTTCGTATTTTAAAACACTTCTTGTTTCATTGAATGCAAATTTCTTTTTCCAGCGGTTTGTATTGCCTAAATGCCGCTTGATGTCATTTAGGACAGTATTTACACAATCGGTTTTCGTATCACGCCAAACCGTGCAACGCTTGCCTTTGTTTTCACGGCAATACCTATCCAGGCAATCTATATACCCAAATGTTTTACCGCTTCGGCTGCTGCCCTTCCCAATGATGTATTTATATTTCCGGTTTCCGTTTTCATCCTTTGCGTTGATTGCATCCCATGTCCACATCGTAACAGGTGTTACCGGCAAAACCCCGCTTGCCAATAGCATATCCTGTATATCTTTTGGGATTTTATTGAAACGTGAAACTTCTATGAATTTCATGATAGCTTTTCAATTACACTCAATATCTTATCAACCTGAGTATCTGATAGCGGCTGTACATCTTCGCCATTTTTATCGGTATTCGCCACCTTAATTGGAGTATAAGAGCCGTCCATCTTGTTTAATTCAGCAATGGCTGCTTTAATATCAATAGAATCGGGTTTGATAATATTCTCAAAAACAGGATCACCCTCATTTTCGGGTATTGTCCTGGTTATGATTATTTGACCCCTGGCAATTTTTGTAAGCATCTGCATCCTCTCGTATGAAGTCATCACGTCCAATTTGCGGGCTTCGATTGCTGCAGCCTCATCAATCTCTTGCAATTTCTTTTTGATGGCATCCTGCTTAACTGTATGCTGTTCCTTTGCAATTTTAAGCAGCCGATCAAATGCAGATTTGCTTGTTCCCCATTTTTTACCGGCTTTTACCAATATCTTTCCACGCTGCTCACCTTTCTCAAGGCATGCAACTATGAAATCAATTATAACCTGCTTATTGGGTTTTGCCATACTCAAAGTTACAAAAATAAAGCATAATTACTATGCTT
>JBDKUM010000058.1:0-5672 GCA_039679715.1 Phycisphaerales bacterium | reverse complement strand
CATCGGTAAAACTTAATCGTTTTTGAATTTTAGATTTGAGAATCTTATTCTCAGTGCGAAGATATTCATTCTGAAGTGTCAATTCCTGGCATAAAAGCCGAGCGATCGTTGCGATAATTGGTACATTTAACCATTTACTAGCATTGGTTTGATCCGTTGTTGTTTCCATCGGCAAAATTTATCATAACTACTTGATTTTTCAAGAATTAAAACTTATAATGAAGGCATAATTTAATGAGCCGTATATATTTGCACCGCACGCGCAAATGACATCCGTCATTGGAAAAAATTACGGGCTTTATTACAATCTAATGGCAGTGAAACTGTTTGTTTAAGCGATGCAGACATCTGCGCGGCCCAGCCAACCTCCGCAATTATTTGAGAATTCACAAAACTAAGCGGCGATTTAGTATTGTTCTTTATACATTCAATAAAATGTTCAACCGCAGTTCCTGTCTGATGTTCGACGACATTACCGCTGTCGGGTGTAGTCGTATCATCAGGCCAGACTAATTGGCCGGCGTTCTGCTTATCCAGCGGTCTAATCCATTTGCCGTCAGTTAATTTGTTTGACCAGTATCTTACTTTATACGGCCTGTCAATTTGTGATTCAAAAATAAATCCTCCTTCAGTTCCGAATAAATTATGATAGGCATCATAGCCATTGCCGTTGTCAATATTGCCAAAGCAAAAGCCGGTTGAGCCGTTGTCAAAATTAATCATAATATTCCAAATTGGCTCTGCTTCAAAGCCTCGCACTTTAGCGGGCATATTGGTGGCATAGACACCTACAGGCTTTGCCTGGCTTGCCATTGCAAAAATCATAACAGAGAGCGCATGATTAATTCCCATTCCGATCGCATCGCCCATAATGCTCTTTTTGAGTTTCCAGACCTTGTCGCCGACAATATTAACGGGATGACGATAGTTTATTTGTATCTGTGTTATCTGGCCAAAATCGCGTGCAGCAACCATGTTGCGAAGATGCTGCTCCATCAAATCGAAGTATAGTATGTAATCGACGAAAGTAATAAGCTTTTGATTTGCTTTTTCAAGTTCAATCTGTTGCTGAAAATCCTCGAAATTCGTAGCACAAGGTTTTTCACTGAAAACATGCTTCCCGGCTTTCATAGCGGCAATCGACTGCGGACCATGAAAACCGTTCGGACTTACGAGCCATACCGCGTCGATTTTTGAATTGTTTACGATCTGGCCATAGTCAGAAACCAGCAAGGATTCAGAAAGACTCAGGCTCTTGAGCGTTTCGACTCCTCTTTTTGCATCAGGCTCAAACAGCGCCAGTATTTCAACGTCATTCCGCTCTGTGAGCCTTTTCATTTGTACGGAGCCCATCCAGCCGGCGCCGACAAAACCGATTCCTATTTTATTTTTTTCCATTCCGACTTAAACCTTATTTAAGATAAGCAGCGTCAACTTTGTATAGAGCGGCGAGGATATTATTAATATCCGATTCGCACCAGCTTTCAAATAAATGCACAATAAAATGATCCTCAACCGCTTTACGCGTATTTTTCATTTCAAAAGCTGGATTCTTGGGGCCTTTATAATCAGAGCAATTCCAGGGAAAACCGCTCTTACCGAAAACGGCTTTATCTTTGAACCACTGGAATGTACAAGGTACATGGTTATAGTCTGGATTTGCCATAACACCTTCGGCTTCGAGCGCCTTACAAAAAGTTTGTTTATCGACACGAACCATATTTGAGTCAAACTTTAATCTGATAAACCAATATGAACTTTCAGTATTCGGCACCTGCCAGCCCATCGCAACAGCTTTTGATTTCTTTAGACCCTGGCTGAAAATACCGGCCAATTTCCGCCTTTTCTCAATAATCTGCGGGAGTTTCTTAACTTGTACACTGCCGATACAAGCTGAAAGATCATTCAAATTGCAATTGAGTCCGGCAACAACATTATTTTCAGCGGACAAATTGAACGGTTTTCCTCTATCTGCAAATCGTCTGCCTTGCCAATGAAGCTTTTCATTGCGTGTGTAAACCACGCCGCCCTGCCCGCCGGTGCAATGGTGTTTTCCGAACATTGTTGAAAAAGCGGCCACATCTCCAAAATTTCCGACCATTTTACCTTTGTATTTAGCGGCGTGTGCTTGTGAGCAATCCTCCACCAAATATAAATTATGCTCGCGCGCCAGAGCGATAATCGGGTCCATATCAACGGGTTCGCCGCCTATATGTGCAACGACGATAGCTCTTGTACGCTCGTTAATTAAAGGTTTGATTCCCTCTGCGCAAACGTTAAAACTTCGTGAATCGCCATCAGCCATGACCGGTACACAGCCGGCAAAGACGACGGGCGTTACGCCGCCATTATCTGTAATTGGCGGTACTATGACTTCCGACAAAGCATCCAATTGCAAAGCTCCGAGTGCACAAAATACAGCATTAGTGCCTGAATTAACTCCGTCTGCAAAGCCGCCCTGCATGAAATCAACAAAATCCTGTTCATATTGTTTTTCTGTGGGTCCGTTATATCCGAACGACTCGCCTGATTTGATCGCCTCATCAAAGAGACGCATAACCGCAAGCTTTTCTTCTTCGTCTATCAGCTTGCGAGCAGGCAAAGGTTTTTTAAAAATTGGTTTACCGCCATCTATTGCCAACCGTTCCATAATTTTCCCTTCATACAGTAGATTTAAAAAGAAAACTCATTTTGAAACCAAATTCAGAATTCTTGAAACATTTCCGGAAGTGATTTTATTAAAAGCGGAAATCGTAATATTGCCGCGATCCCTCGCATCCGTTAACCATTCGACGTGCTGCATGTCATTATCAATCGCACAATAATCCATACCTAAAAGCAGGCGGTCCTGAAATTCCTCAATAAAAGTCCAGGCATGTTCAGGGTCTCGTGAGAGCGCGTTAAGGCCGCTGCCCGCTGAAATATCTGCGTATAGATTCGGATAATTTCGCAGTAGTCTGGGTACGGCACCGCCTGACGTAACCTTTCCTACGGGATATGAATTTTTATCCTGCCATTTTAAGTCGCCGCTGATTTCGCTCCAGAAAGCCTGACTATGGCCTATAATTGTTAGATTTGGAAATTTTTTCAGCACATATTCCAAATATGGTAAGTTTATGTAATCGAGAATACCATAAGAATTTTCATCAGGAGTAGTCGTGTGGAAAAGAATTGGGAAACCAACAATGCTGCAAGCTTCCAGTAATGCCAATAAACACGGGTCATTCCAAAAAATGCGGCAAGCCATTTCGCCAAGCCCTTTACAGCCCAAAGCCTTGTACTGCTCAAGGTATCTGACAAACATATCGGCAGTGATGAGATCGGGTCTGCAAGGCAATCGCGGGTCGATGTTGCAGAACGGAATAAATCTGCCCGGATATTTTTCACAAATAGACAATACCTCTCCTATGCTTTGATGCTCCGCAGGTGCTTCTGCATTATTCAGCGGCAGAATAACAGCCTTATCGACGCCTTTAGAATCCATTATGCTGATTTGCTGCTCTGCCGATAGAAACGGCAGCGTACTGAAACGAGAGAAGATTTTTGGAGCAATATAAACATGTGCATGGACATCAATTATCATTTTAACTCACTCTTTCAATTTTATGACTCTTTAACGATTTCGCCAAAGCTTCGATAACTTTTATTGGGACTATCAGATTTTCGTGTGTTTCTGGTTCCTGCCTCGTCTTGAACATTCGAGTAAAGGTTTTTATACCGGCAAGATACGGATCGGAATCAAAAACGATGTTCTCGAAAACGCCGCCTTTTTCACCGACAGCTCCAATCGAAAAACCGCAGCAGCCTTCTTTAATAAAGTTGAGCGTAATAATTTTATTATCTGAATAAATCAGTTGGCCGGTTGCCCCATTTGGATTTCTGGAAATATAAACCTGTTTAACATTAAAGCCAAATGCACGCAGAGCCATTTCGACTTGATGAATCCCATAGAAGAAAATGCCTCCATATGGACTATCAACATCGCAGACACCATACGTTGCACCGGCGAGAACCAATCCAATCCTTTTTTTCTTTAAAAGAAACTGTCTGAATTTTTTTTGTTCAGGAACAACACTAAAACTTGTAACGGGTGCGGCAGTCTTTTTTGCCAATTTAAGGAATTTTCGGCCTTTTGTGGAATTAAAGCAAATAGGTTTATCAATAAAAACAGGAATGCCCTTTTTAATAAAAGGCAGAGCGGCATCAAGGTGGTACTTCGGATGGCGATGATCGACGATCAACGCTTCAATCTTCCCGAGCATTTCCAAAGGGTTTTCAACGACGTTCGGTATTTTACCTTCTTTTGCAACCGACTGTGCCAGTTCTTTTGTTTCACCCCACAAAAACTCTACGCTGCAGTTTTTTACTTTTTTTTCGATGTTGAGTGTTTTAGCAATAGCGAGAGAATGTGAATTTTCGCTTCCAATAATCCCTATTTTCATACTTCACCTTAATGATAATTATAATACTTTAGCACTTTAGCGGAATATAGAAAAGTGGAAAGTTGCCTTCGGCAACGGCTGTTTTACGCTGGATTCCCGCCTTCGCGGGAATGACAGGAGCGTTCGAACACACGGCTAAAGTGTTACGCCTTTACTTATAATTTTCCAGAGAATTTAATAAAAATTCTTATTTGATTTCTAACTGCCTAAAATGCGGTGCAAACATTGCCCGATTCAATGTAGAACACTTGGACAGAACTTACATATTAGAATTGACGGCAATTGCCCCAGCTCGGATGATCCTGCTCAACGGCAACAGGTTTAAATTCAGGCGATTCCATGTTCTTCCATGCGGCATGGCAGTCTACGTAGAGCAAATTAACCCCTCCGTTAATGCGGAATTTTTTAGGGTGATACAAATCCGCCCACTTTTTGTTTGATAATGGATCTGCTGAATCTACGACCATTGAAGGAGGAACAGCAAATGAACTTACGTTGCCAAGACATAAAATTGTACCTGAACAATTCTTAATCTGTTCTACCTTTACCTGCAACACCGGCATTTTCATACCTGATTCAGTATTTAACGAACCGGTACGCTGATAACATCCGAATCCTGGAGCGTAACCTCCGCAACCAATTGCACGATGATTATAACCGAATGAAGGAGCTGTACCGGCACAAAACCAGTAATACCAGTTGGAGCTTTTGTTTTTTTGTCCATACAACATATCCCTATGGTCATATCTTGCAAACTCCACTGAAAAATACTTCTCGTAAATCGGGGACGTAAAAACTTTTCCAGTTTTGGTGTAAGGAATAAGTTTCTGCTGCCAGTAGACATTGGTAAGATCATCTTCATCTATCCCACTTGCTCTGGGCGGCATATAATCAGGTGGAAGTGTGCTTTTGTTTTCACTAATGTACATGAACATGCTTGTTCCGGTTGATTTCAAGTTTGTGGCATCAATAGTTTTTAGAGCCTGCTCACGAGCCTTCTGCAGAGAAGGCATCAGAACCGCCAAAAGCACAGCAATTATTGAAATCACAACGAGGAGTTCAACCAGAGTAAAGCCCATTGATTTGATATTTTTTCTTTTCATAGTTCCTCCTGCTTTTTCGATTCCGCAATATAAATTAAAATGTTGCGACCAAACAGCTTTCGTTTTTCCTTCTGCGCCATATCATTACTCCAAGTAATATGCAACTTGCTAAAAGCTTGTCATGTTA
>JBDKUM010000057.1:0-2671 GCA_039679715.1 Phycisphaerales bacterium | reverse complement strand
TAGTTGATTTTGTAAAACCTTTTAAAGCCTTCTGGCATTGGCACATGAAAATCAATAAAAAGAAAGGTATTGAAGTTGCTGATATCACCCAGGACATTGATACCTCTAATCCCAAACCTCGTTGGGTATATCTTACTCAGGAACAAGTTGAACAACTCTGCGACAACGCGAAGCCCGACTATAAAGTCCTGATTTTATTTTTATACGATTCCGGAATTCGTAGTCCGACGGAGCTAATCAATATCCGTATATCCGATCTTTATGAAAATTTCAAGAAACTCAATATCCGTCAGGAAATCGCAAAAAAGGGAAGCTTTGGCAGAGCAATCAATCTGATGCTGTGTTCAGATATGTTGAAACAATACGTTCAGAAAAATGGCCTACAAGGCGACGACCCATTATTTCCTATTTCCCCCATAGTTGTGAATCAATATTTGAAACGTCTTGCCAAACGAATATTGGGCGATAAAATCAGTCTCGCCGGCAGAAGTTATTCCGATTTAACCATGTATGATTTTAGACATTGTTCGTGCTGTTATTGGCTACCGCGATACAAATCGGAATCTGCATTGAAATATCGATTTGGATGGAAAAAATCAGATAAAATTCACTATTATTCAGAATTACTCGGCATGAGAGATACCATTACAGAAGACGATATGCTGATTGATAAAAGTAAAACCGAAATTGAGCAAAATCTTGTTAAATCCGAACGTGAAAACAATCTTCTCAAAGAAAAAATAGCAGCCTATATGCGTGATTTGGCAGCAGTTCAAACACAAATACAGGACAATACATTCAAAATACAATTACTGGAACAAGATCGTCATAACACACATAATCTGGTAAAAGAATTAATAAAAAAAATAGCTGATATGCAAATCAGCTTAAAAAATGAGATTCAGGAAAACCAAACACCAAATAATCTTATGGAAATCGTCCCGGTATACTCGGCAGACCATCGATGTCAAAGTAATCTCTAAGACACCTCTCGCAGCAGAATAGCAAGGTATTTTCCAAAGGAACAAAAGTACCTTTGGTACCCAATACCCCATCATCTACTCGCAACAAATCCATACCGATTTCCAATTCTCGTATGCAGTTGGCGCATGTTTTTTTTATTTCCATGCAAACATAAGATTTCCATACTTAAATAACTTTGAACTGTTTTACTCAATACCTTTTTTTGAAAAACAATAACCGAAAAATTTAAAAAGGCTGCATTTGTGTCATTATTAAGTAACACTACTGCCACTACCAAGTGACAGTTATATAAATAATAAAATGGAAGATCGAAAAGTATACCAGCCAAAATCAGAAAACCAGAACGAAAGGAAAATTATATTAGCTCTCAATCAGCCGCTGACAGCAAAGCAAATTGCGGCAAAAACCGGTATACCAAAGGATACCTGCAGCCACCAGATGGCTAAATTCGTCAGAAATCATCTGGCAATCTGTCTTAACCCGATTGCCGGTAATACGAGGGTATACTGGCTGACTGAAAATGGCCAAAAATTCCGTGAAGAACTTTGTATGGAGTCAAATCTTCGTCATACAGACTTTATTTTACCGAATCTTAATTGGGAACTTTACGGCTGGATATGTTTCAATCAAAGATCGGTGGTATTACGAGCCTTAACTGAACCTATGCAGCCATCTCAAATCAGGCGTCGAATAAAAAATCGATTTGCTTCCACTAAAATCACCAGCAATAACATCCGGGATGTAATCCGATTGCTCGAAAAACAGGGTGTTGTTCAAAAAGTCTTTGTCGGAAAAAGAATTCGTCCAAAATATGAACTTACCGAAACAGGACTGCAATTTCAGAAATTATTAAATAACGTTCCAAACTAAAAATGGCAAAATTCAAAAAAACACTCGAAGAGAAGGCAAATGAGATAGTCGCATACCCAGCAAGAGCTCAGTGGGAAAATTCAATCCCCGGCATGATCAGACGGGAAATCGCCCTGACAGTTGACCAAATCAGGCGTTTACAGGAAAGACATGATGAGCAGTTCATGAGATTACTGCGTGTCGAATGCTACGTAGATACAGAACTTCTTAATATGGAGCAACGTCAGCCGAGATATGCACCATATCATTTTCCAGAAAAAGATAAATTAAAGCAGCGATTATTCGACATTGAAAAAGAGCGTCGAAATTTAAGTCTTCGACTTGAAGAAAAAACTCAATCCCTCGAAGATAGATTGCTTTCATTAATAAATAAACATCAGCAGCTTGACGAAAATGGACGTTGAAAAAATTGCGGCAAAATTAAAGCCATTGATGCCGGATAAGATTTCGCAATGGATGAGAGCCAGACAACTCGCCGATCCTGAATTAAAATCTTTAATTGAAAAACAGATTATTTCAACCGCATATAAAACCTTTGGAGACTTTAACAGTAAAATCCTTCTTTCTCTTCCTCCTGAAAATAAAGCCAAAGGTTCGATTGATCTTGGGACAATTCTTTATGACAAAGAAAAATGGCCGTTAGGTTTAAAATATGGCGAGATAATCCAGAACACAGCTATCCTGGGCAGGTCAGGTGCTGGAAAAACCAATGTAACCTTCAATATATTAAGCCAGCTAATTGAAAAAAACATTCCGTTTGTATTCATGGATTGGAAGAGAACCGTCAGACATTTAATTCCTAATTTCAATAACAAGC
>JBDKUM010000056.1:0-2694 GCA_039679715.1 Phycisphaerales bacterium | reverse complement strand
GAATGGACGTTGTCGCATAAGTTGAATGAGACCGCTGCAACAAGGCTAATGCCTGGCGGAAACTCGGATAGAAGGTTGAACCAATCAGACAAATTTTAAGCTTGACAGGTCTGGCTTCATAGAAGCTCACAGAGAACACAGAGATTAAAAAAAAATGTGATAAAACTGCGCAAGATGGGGCTATATAGGGGGGAACATAATTGATTTAGGTTTAAAAGAGCGCAAGAAAATTTGCGCAAGGGAAAATACCCTCATAACATTTTCAAAATGCTACATAGTATTTAAAAATGCTATACGTATTTTCAGAATGCTACGCAAATTTAGCATACTGCGGTTAGTGGTTAGCGTATACTTGCGCGGATTTAAAAAGAGGTGAGAAAAAGCATGAGAAAAGCAAAAAAAAGAATTAAAAAGTATAATTTTGGTGGGGAAAACTGGAAAAATGAACCAAAGCAGAAACAGGTACTTGCGCAGATTTCATTACTTCAAAGATTTCAACGCTTTGCTTCAACCACCGAGCCTTCCTCGTTGATTTTTGTTTTCGAGGTACAAAAATCGTGAAGACTTGAGGACTTTCGCTGCGCTTCAGCAAAGATACAATGGTACAAAGAGAACAATTCAAGAGTATAAAGGGAATTTTTAATGTTTGATGTATTAAATTTTTTTGATAATATTGCATTGTAGGTTTAAAATCGGATAAGTTCTGACGCACATGCCTTGCTGAATAGCTGAAAGCCCTGAAAGGGCATAAAATATCAGCCCAGGGCAACGCCCTGGGTTAGGAGATAATAAAAAACCATAAGCCCTGAAAGGGCGGGATAATCAATGGCGCAATCACTGGCAAAAATATTGGTTCATATTGTTGTTAGTACAAAAAACCATCGTCCATTTCTCGATATTGGCATTAGGCCTGAATTATATGCGTATATTGCAGGCATATTGAAAACTAATGATTCACACGCTATAAAAATCGGAGGCATAGAAAACCATATCCATGTTTTTTGTACACTACCCAAAGTCATTTCACTTGCAAAGATAATCGAGGAATTCAAAACAAGTTCATCAAAATGGGTCAAAACGAAAGGACCACAATACGCATCATTTTATTGGCAAAATGGGTACGGAGCATTTTCCGTAAGTCAGTCTGACGCGGACCGTGTTGCCAAGTACATCGAAGCACAGGAAGAACATCACCGTAAGACCTCGTTTAAAGATGAATTTCGTGCGTTTTTGGAAAAGTATCAAGTTCCTTATGATGAGCGATATGTTTGGGATTAACTATCACGCCCTTTCAGGGCTTGATGGGGGGATGTATGTTTTCCCAGGGCTTTGCCCTGGGCTAATATATTAGACCCTTTCAGGGTAGTAAAATTAAGCAGTTCCATGTTATGCCCATTCTGGGTTGTAAGAAGCGGATAGATGTTTGTTTCATTAGGTGAATGAGTGATGAGTAAAAGAGTAAATTGGGTTTTGAACGTCAGGTAAAGAAGGGAGTTTGGTAATTGGAGATGGTTGTCCCAGTCATGAAAATGATCCGAACAGCATTTCTTTTGATCCTATTTTGACTCTTAAAGTATTGACCTACTATGTGTTTTTTTGTATAGAGGACGTATCAAATTGAAAATTATAAAAAGGTGAAGAATTATGATTAAAAAAAGTTTTTACATATCCCCTGCACTTGTGAAAGCATTTGAAGATTTTCATTTACCAAGCAAGGATTATAGTCCATCTGGTGCGGCAGGAATGCTGTTATATTTGATTGCGGACTTTCCAACAAAAGATGGCAAATCTATCCGCGAACACTTAAGACAATTAGCAATTAATGATGATATTAAATATGATTCCAAGACTAAATGTATTATAGGCAAGTCAGCCGATATTGCTCGCGAATTGCTTATGGATGCAGTAATGAATTTTAAAATACTGAAAGAAATTGAGAATAAGAACGTAGCAAAAGCCAACTTTTTGCATTTTTTAATGCAAGCAAAAGATAAAACTTCTCGAGATTAGGAATACTGAAAAAATAAAGAGGTTATTAATCTATAGATTCCCGCAATAGCGCGGGAATGGCAGCATATTTTTTCCAAAGTTCAGATATTCAAAGTAAGTTAACGGCCATCCTATTTTAGTCGATACTGTCATTGTAAATAATATGAAAGCTTAAAGTCCGATAACAGGAAACTAAAAATGACAATATTCGACACAACAATAAAAGAGTACCTGACGGAAATTGACGAATCGCCATTGCTTACATGGGAGCAGGAATGTGAACTGGCCAATCGTGTGATCGATTCCGACGACCCTGAAGCGCGGGACATCCTTGTGCGAAGCAATTTACGGCTTGTCGTAAGTATCGCAAAACGATTTGCCACCGGCAAATTATCGCTGGGCGATTTAATCGAAGAAGGTAACCTCGGACTAATCCGCGCGGTCGATTCTTTCGACCCGACCGTTGGCGTGCGATTCAGTACTTATGCCGCATGGTGGATTAAGCAAACAATCAAACGCGCGTTGCTGATGGATAGCGGCCCGTTATCGATCCCGACTTATATGGTTGAACTTGTGAACCAATATAAGCAGGTGTATACGGAATTGCAGAAAAAACTTTCTGCTGTGCCGAATGTAAATCAAATTGCGCATGAAATGAAATTGCCTTTAAAGAAAATCATCGCGATAAAAGAAATCGCCGATTCA
>JBDKUM010000055.1:0-6721 GCA_039679715.1 Phycisphaerales bacterium | reverse complement strand
TATTCCATTGTTGCAACTGTACCGCCTGCTTCAAAAAAACTTCCATCTGTGCGGATTAAAGTTACTTCTACAATTTCAATTTCTCTTTTGCCTTGTAAAAACCTTTCAAGTCTGTTTTTAATTATATCTATCGAATCGGGATGTACGAATTGCCATATCGTTTTACCTTTAAGCTCTTCTTCGTTCTTGGCGTTAAGTATACTAATTGCGGTATTATTGACAAATACGACTTTATCATCAACCGCTACGCATATTGCATCAGGCGATACTTCGATTAATGTTCGATATTTTTTTTCACTCTGTTCAAGTTCTTTTGTTCTTTTCTGGAGTTCTATGTCGCTGCGTTTTCTTTGCTCGACTTCATTTCTAAGAAGATTAACTACTTGCAGCAAATCGGTAGTCCTTTCCTTAACCCGATTTTCAAGTTCTGTCCGGCCATTGCTAAGCTCTTGCTCTAATAACTTTCTGGCTGTTATATCTATAATCGCTATTCTGCATTCTTCTATGTTTTCTGATTTCCCCAGTATAGGTTGAAATATAATTTCAGCGTCAAATTCCTTTTCTTCATTTTTCTTAAGCATCTTTAATTCGCATCGTTGATTTGCTTTTTGATGAAAAACTTTCTGCAATTGTGAATGATAAGCATTCCAATATTCTTTTTTTATGAAAAGACTCAATGGTTTATTTATCAGTGAAGCTCGGTCTTTGCTTACCATACTGCTGCCGGTCAAATTTGCCTCTATTATATTCCCGTCTCTGTCTATTATAAAATATCCGACAGGCGCAAAATCAAAAAGATCACTATATTTTTGTTTAGCTTCCTCAAGTTCTTTTTGAGTTTTGCGTATTTCCTCATTTTGCATTTCCAGCTCAATTTGATGTATCCACAACTCTTCAGTTGCCTTTGTTACCGGCCCCGTATTGTGCTTCTTTAAATAATCATACTTCCGCTTAAGCTTTTCTTCAGCTTTTTTGCGTAAATTATTTTCTTCATTTTTTATGTTGCTGCTCATATCAGACCGTTTGAACAACATTGTTTTATTATTACAATTTACTATCTTGCGGAAATAGAGAATTTTAAATTCAGCAATGACCTGGGTTCTAAAATCTCATATTCCAGACCATTTTCTTTAATCCTTTAAAAATATCTACTGATAATGAAAATACTTGATGATGGCTATCTGCTCTCCATGATTAACAATACACGTCCCTGTATTAGAATCAAATTGTACACCTGACAATAATGAATGCAACAAAAAAGTAAATCCCTTATATGAACATTAGTATAATTCTCTAATGTTAAAATAGATAAAACCAGCCATATTAATTATTGGGGAATTTGGTGATGGTAATAGAGGATTATTCTTATTTTTAGGTTAACGCTTATAGTTTTTAATAGAGATTAATTAAACCGTATCAATAGTTAATTCTATAGGCAATAACTATGATTCTAAAGAGCATATTTGTATACCCGAAATTTCCTGACAATTTAAGGCCTCTGTTTGAGCTTGTCCGAAATCTATGGTGTCTCTGGGATTACGATGGCATTAATCTTTTCTACAGGATAGATGCCCAGCTTTTCAGGCAGGTCGAACATAATCCTTTAAAATTCCTTAATTCACTTCCAAGAATGAAATTGGATGAATTATCGAAAGATAGAGGCTTTTTAAATCAGCTCGACAAAGTCTGGGAGAAATTCCAGTCTTATCTTTCGCATACGACTTCATTTAAGGATGAATGCCGTTGCGTCTATAACCTTGCTTCCAAAGATGTTGTAGCTTATTTTTCGATGGAATTTGGGCTGCACGAGTCTGTTCCGATATATGCAGGCGGACTTGGTTTGCTTGCAGGCGATTACTTGAAGGGCTGTTCAGATTTGGATTTGCCTGTTGTCGGAATCGGCCTGCTTTATAAATACGGCTATTTTAAACAGGTTATAGATTCAAAAGGCTACCAGCAGGAAGTGCAAGTCCCGTTTGAAAATTATCTCATACCTGCCAGAGAAATTCATCTGCCCGCAGGTACGCAATTGACGATGAAAATGCTAAATGACGATGTACGCATCAAATTATGGGAAATCGACGTAGGCAAAATCAAACTTATTCTGCTCGATACGAACATCGAAGGCAATTCGCCTGAAATGCGAAGCATCGTTGATGAACTTTATATATCTGATAGGGAAAAAAGGCTTCAGCAGGAACTGTTGATTGGCATGGGCGGTATGAGAGCGCTCGAAATCCTCGGCATCAAACCCGCTGTTTATCATCTAAATGAAGGTCATTCAGCTTTCGTTGTCATCTCGCGATTATGCGATTTACTTCGTGATAAAAAAATGAACTTATCTCAAGCTCGCGCTATTATCCGTACTTCTACGGTTTTTACCACGCATACACCTGTCATAGCGGGCAATGAGCATTTTAAAAACGAACTTGTAAAAAGATATATTCAGCCTCGCCTTAAAGAAAACGGCCTGGTTTACGATGAAATCGCCAAATATGCGTACATTGATAATGATTCTGACGTTTTTTGGATGCCTGCTTTCGCGATTAACTTCGCGCGTTATGTCAATTCCGTTTCAAAGCAGCACGGCATTGTTTCAAGAAAAATGTGGTCGTCGCTCTTTCCGCAAAGATCGGAAATTGAAATTCCGATTGACGCTGTAACCAATGGCGTGCATGTTTCATGGATAAGTCCGCCAATTACAGATTTATTTAACCGCTATCTTGGTCCCGGATACATCCATTGCGGAAGAGACCGTGAAATATGGGACAAGATATACAGTATCCCTGATGAAGAGCTTTGGGAAGAACATCGCAGAAATAAAAAGGGTTTAATCAACTACATAAGACGGCAATTTACAGGTCAAAGTATAGGCGAAGATATTTCTATTCCAAAAGACGGCACAATGCTTTCGCTTAATACGGATTATCTTACGATTGTATACGCCCGCCGTTTTGCCTCGTATAAAAGACCTACATTGCTGCTCAAAGACAAGGAAAGATTTAAACGGATATTGACTAATCCTTTGCGGCCGGTGCAATTTATTTTCGCCGGCAAAGCGCATCCCGCAGACCAGCAGAGTAAAGCAATGATTAAAGAAGTCATCGCTTTTGCGAAAGAAAATGATGTCGAGAATCGAGTCATCTTTCTTGAAAATTACGATATAAATACCGCGCGTCATCTTGTCTGGGGTGCTGATGTCTGGCTTAATGTTCCTATGCAAAACCTCGAAGCCTGTGGAACCAGCGGCATGAAAGCTGCAATGAACGGTGCTTTGCATCTAAGCACTCTCGAAGGCTGGTGGGAAGAAGGTTATAACGGCAAAAACGGCTGGGCAATAGCCGCCGGCAGACTTTATGATAAACAGGAACTGCAGGATGTCGCCGATGCAAATCAATTATACAACATGCTCGAACACGAAGTATCTGTTTTATATTATGACAGGAATAAAGCCGATGTGCCGCAGGAATGGGTACGAATGATAAAAGAATCTATTTTCTCCGTATGCCAGAATTTTAATATCAACCGCATGCTCTGCGATTATTTAAAACAATGTTATCTGCCTGCCATGAATGACTCGAAAGAAATGGCTGACGATGATTATGCTTTGCTTAAAACGGCCGCACAACAGGAAAAAGACCTGCTTAGATATTGGGATAACATCAATATAAAATCTTATTGTACAAGCCTGGAAGAGCGTGAAAGACTTGTCAAGGGCGATAGCGTAGATGTCTGGTGCACTGTTCAGCTAAATCAGATTCCTGCGGATATGATCATTTTGGAGCTGTTCTATATGCTTGATAATGATACAATTTATAAAATAATTCCGATGCAGCAGAGCACGACCGAAGGGGCTTTATCAAATTACAAATGCACATTTGAAATTGAAGGTTATGGTTTGCAGGGAATAAATATTCGTGTTCGTCCTGCCAATAAAATTATCCAGGACCTTCACCCGGAACTTATAGTTTGGGCAGAGTAATTGTGTATCTGTCTACTGTATTCTGAATTCTGTATTTTATGTTTTAATATCTGAATATTGCTGCAACAGGCTGATTTTTATTTGTTAAATTTTTATTAAGAGGAAAAACTCTTCCTTCTTTTTTCAAAGTATAAATCGCTGCCCAGTTCAGCAAATCTTCATCAGCAAGTTCCTGCTGTTCGTGTATTTCAGTTGTTAATAAATGAGTATCGAATATGCCGTACTTGCGTTTATTCATATCGACAAATAAAGTATCTATTCGCCCCATATATGCAGATTTCATAATTTCATTTAAATCGCACGAAGTTTTATCGGTATTGGAAAAATCATTGTAAAGTGTGATGTATTTTTCCTGGTTTTTTTTAATGTAGTCCGCCAATATATCCCATGCCTCGTTATGCAGCGAATCTGTTTTAATTTGGTCAGGGTTGCCGTACATGCCTTTGCTGATCAAATATGGATATGTGCTGTGCATGCGGAACATCGATTGCTCATATTCCACTGCCGCGATTATTAATGGCGCGCTTTTATTTATCAATTTTTTATCTACTGCCGTTGCGATTATTTGCACATAACGCTCTATATTTCTTTTGCTTAATTTAAGATCAGCAGAGCCGTAGTACATTGCTCCTTTTCCGCTGATGCTTCCCGGCGGCAATGAACGAGCAGAGATGTTTTCTTCCGCGATATCGAACCGCAATAATTCTTCGATGTTCCTTGGCGTGTTTGGAAGCTCAATTTCCGTTTTTGTATAATGATTAGCTTCGAACAGCTTTACTATATGCTGACTAAGAACCAGCAAATAAAAAATTCCATTATCGATATATGCTTCTATCAATGGCAGAACTCGAAATAAACTGCCTACGTATAAACTCGTATCAGGCTTTATTGATAATTGTACGTGTTCTGAAAAATCAGGAGTTATAAACATCGCCAGCCCATTGCTTTGATGCTGCCAGAAAATGGCGTCTCTTACTAAATCGGAAGCAGGCTTCAAAATTTCTGCCGCCCGTTCCTGCGGATATGATTTTTTCAGAACATCCCGGCATTCAGTAATTAAATTCTTAAGCCTGATTGGATCCTGCCGAGCCTCTTCACCATGAATATGAGTCGGCAGATAAAAAGAAATGCTGGGATATATATTGTTTTCAACGAATTTTTTTAAGGTATCCGGATTCGGCCATTTCATTAAGGTGTTCCCGTAATAAGTTTTAATAATTTTACTTTCTAAAATTTTTGTATAAAATAGGGGATACGACTCTTTTTAAATTGTAAATACGCCTATAGCATATTTTTTTGGATTAATAATGACTATTTTAAATTCTATACCAGAGTTTGATATACCTGTTATATATAATAATTCTCGCCGCGCCAGACGTTTAACTATCTCAATAAAACCGTTCAAGCCTGTTAGAATTACTTTCCCTTCGCGTGTCGGCCAAAAAAAAGCGCAGGAATTTTTTGAAAAAAATATCGACTGGGTCAAAAAAGCTGTTGCGAAAATAAGAGATATCGAAAAGCAAACGCCTCAAAAGATAAATTTGCCCAGGATAAATCGCTCTGCTGCTAAAACATTCCTTGCAGGCCAACTGAAAGCATGGGCGCAAACGTACGATTTCTCATACAATAAAGTTTATATAAGAAATCAAAGAACACGCTGGGGCAGTTGCTCCGGCACAAACAACATCAGTTTGAATATAAATATCGTAAGATTGCCTAAGGAATTACAGGACTACATTCTTCTGCACGAGCTTGTACATACAAGAATCAAAAATCACAGCAGAAAATTCTGGAATGAGTTGGATAAGTACGTGCCGAATTCTAAATCAGTCGCGAAAAAATTAAGACAACATAGTTTAAATCTTCTCCATTACGCCGCTTAGCTATAAAGTCCCTTTACTTGCGAGGCTTGCGATAGTAAGACTTGAAATTCCGTCTTCAAGCGAGACTCGCAGCTTATGATTTGGATTTTTTTTCTTTGCCAGAAAATCTGTCAATAAAGCCCGCACGCAAACCGCGTAAACATGTTGTTTATCTTCCTTAATTTCGAATCTGCCTTCAATCATTTTATCGACATTGTATTTAATACCGCCGCTGCGGACAGAACGCGTTAGCTTTTTGTTCAATTTCGTTTCTTTTTTTATATTTACATTCGGCAAATGTTTAATCGCTGTGTGAATTTCTTTATTCGCAAGCGCTCTGAAATAACCTTTAAGCGGAATCCACCCTTCAATATCAAATTCCGCAAGATCATAATTCAGTCGGATTGATGTTCTTTCGAAAAATCTCGGCCGGGAAAATGAATGATAGTGCGATGCAATAAGCCCGTTTTCATAAAGAACGTTTGCGAAAACCTGGTCTTCCTGCCCGGTTTTCCGTTTATGACTGATTCCTTGAACTGTTTTATATTGCTGGTCTGAAAAATAATTTACCAGGTCTATAAAATGCACCGCGTGTTCGATAAGAATTCCGCCGCTGACTTTTTTATTCCAGAACCAGTGCTGAATAGGCAGCGTTTCATCCTGTGCGTAATTCTCAACATTTACCCGTCTTAGCATTCCAAAAATATTTTCATGTGTATATTCCGCCAGGCAAATGCAGATTGGATTGAACCTCATCATGTAATCGACTGTCGCGATTTTTCCCGTACGCTCTCGAACTTTTAGAACTTCCTTTGCGTCACGAATATTTGTTGCAATCGGTTTTTCAATTATAACATCTTTTCCAGCGTACATTGCC
>JBDKUM010000054.1:0-19482 GCA_039679715.1 Phycisphaerales bacterium | reverse complement strand
CCATTGTGCATTTGCAAATACCATCCGTAATTGGGAAATCACCGTCTTTGTAACCGTACTTCTCCTGTATAAAAGGCTGTAAAGTTACAGGCGGGAAGTAATTGCTTACCTGGATTCCTTCCTCAATCATTGCACTTAGAATCGCGTTTCTCTTGGCCGCATAAGGTTCTTTAAAACGCAAAACAAACACAAACCAGCTCATTCTGCAATTTGCCGGTGCCTGCGGGACAATTACTCTTTTTTCATCCGCCAAAAGCTCCTGATAAATAGAAGCAACCTTTTGACGTTTCGCTACAAACTCTTCTATTCTGTCAAGCTGACTCGAACCCAGAGCCGCGTTAATATCGCTCATTCTGAAATTATAGCCCAATCTCTCATGTGCCAGCCAACCGCCGCCTTTGCCGCGTCCCTGATTTCGCAAAGACTGGCAAATATCTGCAAGTTTTTCATCATCGGTAAGAATTATTCCGCCTTCACCCGTTGTCATTTGTTTATTTGGGTAAAAAGCAAAATTGCTCATTGTGCTGAAATTTCCAACTTTTTTGCCGTTTATCTCCGCGCCAAGTCCTTCGCAGCTATCTTCAATAACAGGCAAATTGTATTTCTGCCCGATTTTCCAAACTTCATCCATGCCATAAGGATTCCCAAAAACCACTACCGGCATAATTGCTTTCGTTTTTTTAGTTATTTTCGCTTCGATTTTTTTGGGATCGATATTTAAACTAACCGGGTCGATATCGACAAACACCGGTTTGGCATCAACCATCATTATCGAATTTGTCGTTGCGATAAAGGTAAATGGCGTGGTTATAACCTCATCGCCAGCCCCAATTCCAAGAGCTTTCAAACATAAAAAAAGACCGCTTGTCCCCGAATTTACAGCAATGCCGTATTTCCTGCCTATGTATTTAGCAAGTTTGTTTTCAAATTCGGGAATTTTGGGGCCTAGAGAAAGATTTGGTGTTTTCAGGACATCGACAACAGCTTGAATATCTTTGTCTATTATGTCCGGCCGAGAAAGATGAACCTTCATATTCATAAAAAAATCCATAAAAGAGATTTAAAAAACCTATTTTATAATTAAAAACTCATTGTTGCAATTAAATTTTTAAAAGGTTTAGTTTGCTAAAACCGCATCAATCTCTTTCCATCCCAGGTATTTGCACGCTTCGAGTCTAAGATGGCCGGCGACAACTTCATAATGATCCTTTTTTCGTTCAACAATAATAGGTTGCAAAAGTCCTTTCTCCAAAACACTTTCCGCGATCTGTTTAATGTCATCTACATCTATATCTTTCATTTTTGATCTGATTGTTTCCAGATTTATCTGCATAATATTTTTAGAACCATTGTTGATATTATTGTTCATTTTAAAACTTTCATCAGTCGCAGCCCTGTACGAATAAACATAAGGAATCGCGATATCGACTGATGGTGTTTTTTGTATAGTTTCAAAAATTCTTTTCTCTATGTTATATGCAATCTCTGGCCTATCCTTAACCCTGGTTTTAAAACGTAATCTCAAATAGACACCATAATCATATAAAGTCGAACGAATATATGGTTTAATCCCTGTGATCTTAATAATATCGGCAGTAACTTCATGAGCAGCGTTAAGCAATATCTCTTCAGCTTTTTCCCAGTCAGAATTATAAGTGATACGCACGACTACTTCGTCGAGTATATATGCGGCATTCTGCGATACAGTGTAATTGATCGCGACATTACTGAATAACATCGCATTGGGCATAAGGACTCTTCTTCCAACAGCTTCTTCACTGGCAATGCTTCCGCCCACCTGATTCAAAGCCAGATACATTGCCCCGACGTCTTCAACGTCCCCGGTAAGATTTAGATTGGGAAACTGAATTCTATCGCCCGGCCTGATTGAACGCTTTATCGAAATCATTATCCAGGCCACTAAACCGCTCATAGGAGATTGCAGCGACATGCCTAGCAGCAAACCGCCGAATATACTAAAGAAACCGAAAAACGCATTGAGTTTCCCTAGAAAGAAAACAATTGTTAAAAATATACCAATAGCAGCGGCAAGCTTCACAGGCCGGCTTAACATTTTTATTTCTATATCAGGTTTTTTGCGAGCAGTTATATACAAGCTGATTAAAAAAATAAGTAAATTCAACAGCATCAATATAAGCGAGGAGAAAATTGTGATAAGGCAAATATTTTTGAGATACAAATTTGTATCAATGCCGGGGATTTTAAAATACACGATTGTTAAAATTGCCGTAAACACAAACAATAACAAGAATAAGTATAGATTTTTACGCTTCATGAACATACCCTTTATCTTGCGGCTGATAAATTATTTCGTGAATATAGTAATTCTTCCTGATTTTGTGGCCTTTTTTCTTTCCAAGCAGACATATTCCCAGCCGAGAAAATACAGAGATATCGCCTTTGCTTTTATTTGCATGTTCTGGATAGACAAGTTTTAAGCCAATATGCTTTCCCTTATTAGTAACAAACAATATTTTCGAGTTCATTGTAATTATATCAAAGGAAATCAATTTCAACGGACGAATATCGGCTTTATCCAAAATTTTAGTCATTATTTTAGCATATTTCTTTTCGCTGCTTTTTGCATTTTTTGAAGCTTTCAAAATATTCAAATAATCGTATTCGGACACTATCGGTTTTCCGTTTTTAAATACCTCATTTAAATACCTTTTGCTGGTATTTCGGAAAATAAAACTTTCTCCAAAAAAATCTTTAATTTGCTCATACATCCATGTCATACTTCAAAATCTCCCGCCGCTTCCGGCTGATATACCATGTTTATTAATTTCAGACGTCCTTCTATTTCATAGCCTATCTTTTGGCCCAGGATAGACAATCCCAATGGGCTTAAAACCGAAACATTGATTTCGTCATTATCATGCAGACTGGACGTTGGAAAAACAAGAGAAGCGCGCACCTGCTCTCTATTTACTTTATCGCCAATCAATACCTTGGCGTTCATTGTTACCGTATCTGCGCCAATTTTTTCTGAAGCAACAACTTCAGCCGTATCGAGCAATAATCGTAAGCGTGCATGCCATGGACATATTCCTTTGCGAGTCTGCGCAGCATAAATCAGTTGCTCCAGACGTAGAGCGTCAAATTCGGTAATTCTTATTTTGTCTTTGTAATTTATATCCATGACTGCCTCCCTTCTTATGAGTACCATTCGCCCTCTGATTCAGGCTGATACAACATTTCTTTGATTTTCAATTTTTTTATACCATACGGAACTCTCCAGCGTACAGCATCTCCTACTTTATAACCCAGCAAAGCAGTGCCTATAGGCGCCAAAACTGAAATCTTGCCTTCATCAATATTTGCCTCAGAAGGAAAAACAATTTGAAAAACAAATTCTTCTCGTGTATCTAAGTCCTGAAGCTTGACTTTGCTGTTCATTGTTACAACATTTCCCAAAATGTGTTCGGGACTCACTACTTTCGCTTTTTTTATTTCGCCTCTAAGATTTATGAAATAATCCCTGTCTTTTGAGTTGCCCGCACCTTTAGTTAATTCGACAAGTCTTTCGTAATCATTTTCAGTAATATAAATTTCATTTTTCATAGTAGACGCCCTTTCTTATGTAAATTCAAAATAATGCGATCTGTCCCATTGAAAAGTCGCTATAATATCATTTTCATTTTGAGCCATTTTAACCTCACAACTTATAATGATGATTCGCTTCAGGCTGGTAATATATTCCGGATATACGGAATTTCTCATTAGATTCTCCTATTTCAAATGTATCGCCGGTTTTTAAGCCAAGAACTGAAATTCCTAAATCCGTAAAAACAGATACTCTGTCTTTGCGTTTATTTATTTCGTCATGGTAAACTAACCAGAAATTCAATTGCCGTTCTTCGTTCAGGTGGGTTACGCTGACGTGGCTATTCATTGTAACCAGATAAGGAAGAACTTGCTTTTGAGGAACAACGACTGCATTTTCAATCTTCTCTGTTATCTTTTTCAAGATTGCGGGATTCTCTTGCAAGAATTCCGAACCGTCAAGCATATTGCGCAGTTTCTGTATGTCGATATCGGTGATTTGAGTGTTATTTTTCATGATATATCCTTCTATTTAGAAAAAGTATTTGTTTAATAGAAAAACTATCGCAAAATAATTTTTATAAATTCTAAAATTAGTATTAATTTTTTTGTCAGTCATTTAATATTCCTTATTTTTTACTTATTACATACGTATTTTTTTTCAGCGCATAAAAAAAGCCGACTCATAGCCGGCTCCTGATTCATTCCATATTAGCCAACTATGAACTTTCCGCACTTACGGCGGCAAAAAGCTTGATCGACGACAATATAATCTTTTCTGTTTTCATTAACATAGTATCCTGAATATACTATATCATACATGAAAGTATTTGTCAACCCTATTTATAAAGCTTATGGTTTAACCTGATAATTTGCCTAAAAAAGCATCCCTGGCAGCAAAATCATAAATCCAGCTTAAAAAGGTAGTTGTATTTTATTCAAATCTTGTTATATTGTTGTGTTTTCCGGGGAATAGCTCAGCTTGGATTAGAGCGCTGCGTTCGGGACGCAGAGGTCGGAGGTTCAAATCCTCTTTCCCCGACTGCTTTTAAGCAGATAAACTATCACCGCGTTTATCTGCTTGCACGCTCCCGTTGGCCGTTAGGTTTAATTAATGGCTGTTGACAGTTGCCGCGATTTTCTCAATTTTTACTACAACAAATTAATAGGATCAACATCAACCTGCACCAGCACTGCCGATGAGACCGGTTTGGCATTTCTAAATCTCGTCAAAAATTCACAAAGTTGCGCAGGCTTTTGCGTTTGAAGAATCATCTGCATGCGGTGATATCTCTGAATTCTCGAAATTGCAGCCGGCATCGGCCCATTCATTTTAATCTGGAAATTGCATGCTTTTATTATCGCTTCGATTTGCTCTGCTATTTTCTTGGACACATTATCCAACCTGTCGAATTTTGTATCACGTAATCGCACAATCGCAATTTTTCCATAAGGCGGCAAACTGCATGCCTGCCTGATTTTCAATTCCTCTTTAACAAAGCCGTCAAAATCATCATTTACCGCATACTTTATTGCCGGCTGATTCGGCATAAACGTCTGGATAAAAACATTGCCGCCCTTATCGCCTCTGCCTGCCCTGCCTGCAACCTGGCAGATAAGCTGAAAAGTGCGCTCATTTGCGCGAAAGTCCGGCAACTGCAAAGAAGTATCCGCGTTTACAATTCCAACAAGCGTTACATTCGGAAAATGCAAACCTTTCGCGAGTATTTGAGTACCTGCCAGTATATCAATCTTGCCTGCATCAAAATCGGCCAGCAAGTGATAATAATCGTCTTTTTGCATGGAATCGCTATCCACGCGAACAACTTTCACGCCGGGAATTTTCAATTTAAGCTCGTCTTCCAGCCTCTGCGTACCCAGCCCAAGCATCTGAACATTTTTACCGCAAACAGGACAATTTTTAGGAACCAGCGTTTGAGACAGACAATAGTGACAAACCGCAAAACCGCCTTCAATCCTGTTTTTCAAATTAGGCTGATGCTGATGTTTTTCTGATGTATGAAAGGTAAGCGTAACATCGCAATTGCGACATTTAAGCGTATACCTGCAAGTCGGGCAATAAATGAAATTGCTATAGCCTCTGCGATTGAGCATTAGAATAACCTGCTCTTTTCTTGCAAGCGTCTGCTTTATCGCCGTTTCCAGTTGCTCGCTTAAAATATTAACAGTGCCTTTTTCACTGCGGCATTGTGTCATATCTACAACTTTCATCACCGGCTTGGGTAAATCCATAACGCGTTTAGGCAGCGCAAGTTTCATGAAGTGACTTTTCGTAGAACAATTCCTCAGAGTCTCAAGCGAAGGAGTCGCGCTTCCCAGAATGCAAACCGCATCCGTAATCTGCGCCATTTTTACCGCGACATCTCTGCCGTTATATCTGGGCGAAGTATCCTGTTTATAGCTAGGCTCGTGCTCTTCATCGACAACGATAATGCCTAATTTCTGAACAGGGGCAAAAATTGCGCTTCTTGCACCTATTACAACAATCGGAGCGGTATTTTTTATCTTCTGCCACTGAGCATTCCTCTGCGAAGCGGTTAATTGTGAATGCATCACCGCCAGATTCTCAAATCTCGTACTGAAGCGCTGAATCGTCTGGGTTGTAAGTGCAATTTCTGGAAGCAAAACTATCGCGTCTTTGCCTTTTGCAAGTGTCTTCTCAATCGCCCGAATATAAACTTCTGTTTTCCCGCTGTCTGTTACTCCATGCAGCAGACAAACAGAGAATTTTTCCAATTCAATCTGTTTTTCAATTTGCGCAAGCGCTTTATTCTGGTCTTCGTTTAAAACAACTTCCCCGGATTTTAGAATCAGTCCATTTGGTACAACAGGCAAATCGCAATAAACAGCCTGTGTGGAAAGTTTTATTGCGTTGATTTGCAGAAGCTTTTTTAAAGGCGCCATACCTGAATCCGCCTGCGAAAAGAGTTTTTCAACTGCTATCGCGGATTTCGCATCAACAGCGTTTGCCTGCTTTAAAATTTCAATGATTTGTTTTTGTTTTTTGCCTTTAATTTCATTTCCATTTGTAGGGGCAGACCCATGTGTCTGCCCTTCGGGCGAACACGCGGGTTCGCCCCTACAGATATATTCATCGTTCAAATAAACATACTTTACATTTTTTATTCCGGTATTTTTCTTTACTGCCGCCGGCAGCATCGCACTTAAAACTTCGCCCAAAGGAGAAACATAATATTCGCTAATCCATTTGCCGATTTTTAACAATCGCTCATCGAGCATCGGCGAAGCATCAAGCACATTTTTCACAATTTTAAGTTTATATTTAAACTGTGATAATTTCGCATCTTTGACTTCGATGCAAAAAACCTTGCACAATTTATTAGCTTTGCCGAAAGGTACTTCCAGCATCTGCCCCGGCAAAACAGGCATGAATTTATCCGGCAGCAAATAATCAAAAACATCATCAACCCCCGAATCCACAGCAACAGTGACAACATTAGTGCATTGGGGTTTTTCTTCAGATTTGTCGAACAAGCTGGGCAGTTGCAAAGACATATTATGTTTCGTCGGCTCTAATAATGGGTAAATCGAGCCAGAAAGTTGCGCCCTGCCCTTCCACGCTTTCCAGGCCGATGTTTCCTGACAAAAGTTTCGCAAGTTCAGTACTTATCGCAAGACCTAATCCTGTTCCAGGCTGCGTTCTTGTGAGTGAACCATCAATCTGCCTGAATTTTTCAAAAATCTTCTCTTTGTCTTTCTCCGCAATTCCGGGGCCCGTATCAGTTATCGCTACCCTGATATTCAGATGGTCGGGCATATAGGCTTTAATTTCGACCTTGCCGTCTTCGGGTGTAAATTTTACAGCGTTACTCAAGAGGTTATAGAGAATCTGCTGCACCTTGCCCGCATCGGTTTTAATCAATGGCATCGTTTCATCGATTGTCAGACGTACTTTCAGTTTTTGTTTTTCCGTCAGCGGCGAAAAGAACGCTACAAGGCCTCGGCATAATTCAGGAATACTTGTTTTTTCAAGATGTAATTCTATTTTGCCTGATTCCATCTTCGCCATTTCAAGCAAATCATTAATCATGGCAAGCAGATTTTTGCCGCTGTTAATAATATTTTCCGCGTACCGCTTGCTCTTTGCCGTGTCCTCGGCAGGTTTTTCGCGCAATATTTCGGCAAAGCCCAGAATCGCGTTTAAAGGCGTGCGGAACTCATGCGACATATTCGCAAGAAATTCGCCTTTCAGCTTATTAGCCTTAAACAGTTCTATATTGCGTTCGGAAAGCTCTGTAATTTTAATATCAAGCTGTTTATTAGCCTGGCGGAGTTTCTCCTGTCCCTGTTCGAGATTTTCAAGCATCGTATTAAGAGCATCGCCAAGGCGTTCAAATTCATCATTGGTTTTAATGCCGCAGCGAACGTCCAGATTGCCTTCAGAAACATTTTTAACAATTGCGCGTAATTGCCTGATTGGACTTAAAATTATCCTTTGCGCAATAATATAAAAAGCCACAATCGCGCCTGAACCCGCAAGTAAAACAGCGGCAAGAATACATATCCTGTTCATTAGGACGGTTTTGCTTATTTCTCTGCCTGGCATATTTACGACGATTGCGCCAATAGGCTCATCAAGCTGGAAAGTCGGTGCCGTGCCTTCGGGGCTATGACATGAAATACACTGTTTATGCGCACGGACGATGTTTATGTACGTTGTTTCGACATGGCCGTTTACATCCTCTATCCAGGTTTGTTCGTCTTCGGGCTGCGGGTGTTTAATAAGCCCTTGAATTCTTTTTGCGGTACCCGGCCGTGAATTGGCATCTGCCTGCTTTTTCCATTTTTTATTTTCAGCGTCGAAGCGAAACCATTTAACTCTGCTGACCGGCTCCTGTTTTATCGAACCGCTTTCGTCGAGCATTGGTGGTCGTTTTTCGGTACTGCCAAGTTTGAAATGCTTTTCAAAAACTGTGTTTACAACTGCCCTGCCGGCATCGATGAGTGATTTTTCTGTAAGCTTGTTCATCCATGAATACGGAATAAGCAGCGCAAGCACAAGAACCATAATAATTGCAGTGCCGAAAAGCAGTCTGCATTTGCCGGCCAAAGACATTGGCCTAAGCCGCAGATAACTTACAATCGCGCTAAATATTTTTCCGGTATTAATCATAATCCTTTAGTTTCGTAGATACCGGTTATTAGTAAACCGCATCAAGCCGTATGATGTGTCTGCACTCTCAAATTCAATTCGTCAAGCTGCGACTGTTCTACAGAGCTTGGAGCGTCTGTCAGCAGGCATTGTCCCTTTTGAGTTTTCGGGAAGGCAATAACATCTCTGATATTATCAGTACCCGTCAGGAACATTACAAGCCTGTCAAGCCCTAACGCTATGCCGCCATGAGGCGGAGCGCCAAATTTAAGGGCGTTGAGGAAAAATCCGAATCTGTCTTCAGCCTGTTTTCTGCTGATTTTTAATAAATCAAAAACTTTCGCCTGTACTTCCGGTTGGTGAATACGAATACTGCCTCCGCCGATTTCAGAGCCGTTAACTACAATATCATACGCCTGCGATCTGATATGGCCGGGGTCTGTATCCAATTTATGTAAATCTTCAGGAATCGCCGCAGTAAACGGATGGTGCAGCGAATCGAAACGGTTTTCGCCTTCGTTCCAATCAAAAAGCGGAAAATCAATAATCCATACTAGTTCATATTTATTATCATCGATAAGGCCTAAATCCCTCGCCACCTTTAATCTTAATGGCGCCAGTGCCTTATTGACTTGCGCAGGTTTATCCGCAACAAACAACAGCAAATCATCAGCTTTCGCGTCGAATTTCGCGGCAATAGCCTTTCGCTGCTCCAGTGTAAAGAATTTCGCAAGATTGCTGGATAAATCGACTCCGCCGCCCTGCTCATCTTTTACAACTTTAAACCATGCAAGGCCTTTAGCTCCGAAATCCTGCACAACGCCTGTGAATGTTTTTTCAATATCGCTTCGAGAAAATTTAGTACCGCCGCCGATCGCACAAAGACCTTTAACAATTCCGCCTTTTTGAACGGTATCCGCAAAGACTTTGAACTGCGATTGTCCAGCAATTTCGGAAATATCTTTCAATTTCATATCGAAACGCAAATCAGGCCTGTCAATTCCATATTCGTCCATGGATTGCTGATACGTCATGCGCCTGATTGGCAGCTTTATATCGACACCGAGAATGCCTTTCCAAATAGCGGCTATGAGTTGTTCGTGAGTAGTGATTACTTCATCTTCTTCGACAAAGCTCATTTCGACATCTATTTGCGTAAATTCCGCCTGCCTGTCGGCACGGGGGTCTTCATCTCTGAAACATCTTACGATTTGAAAATATTTATCAACGCCGCTGACCATCAGCACCTGTTTGAATAATTGAGGCGACTGCGGCAAGGCATAAAAATTCCCTGCGCAAAGCCTGCTGGGCACGAGAAAATCTCTTGCGCCTTCAGGAGTGCTTTTGCCCAAAAATGGTGTTTCAATTTCCCAAAAACCTTTGCTGTCGAAAAAGTCACGTGCAATTTTCGTTACTTTATGGCGAACCTTGAGCCTGTTCTGCATCTTGGGTCTGCGAAGGTCAAGATATCTGTATTTCAGCCTGGTCTCTTCCGCAACGGATTCAGCGTTTTGCAGCTCGAATACAGGTGTTTCAGCGGTATTTAAAATTTCAAGCTTATCGATAAGAACTTCGATCTGTCCTGTTTTCAGTTTAGGATTTTCCAAACCCTGGCCTCTTGGCCTGACAAGACCGCTCGCGGCGATAACGTATTCGCAGCGGAGGTCACGGGATAGTTTGTGCATTTCAGGCTGTGCCTGCGGGTCAAAAACAAGCTGCGTCAAACCTTCACGGTCGCGTAAATCAATGAAAACAAGATTACCATGATCACGATACGAATCGACCCAACCGGCGAGAATTACATTTTTGCCCGAGTCTTCGATACGCAGTTGACCACAGTTATTAGTTCTTTTGAGCATAGAAGTTTTTTCCTGGAAATTAGAAAAAATAAATTTGAAGCTTTAGATGTTTTTAAAGGCTCTGGTCTATTGCCTCTGTAATGTCAGACTTTTTTGCCAGGCCGACCCACTTTTTAACTATTTCGCCTTTATTGAAAAGTATAATCGTAGGGATTGCACTGATGCCAAACTCGACAGCAGCTTCATGATGTTCATCAGTGTTAAGTTTGCAGATTTTCGCTTTGCCAGCGTATTCATTGGCAATTTCTTCAATAACAGGAGCAAGCATTCTGCACGGCCCGCACCAGGGAGCCCAAAAATCCACGAGAACAGGGGCATCTCCGCCATGAACGGTTGAATCAAATTGTTCGTCAGTCAGTTCTATAATATTTCCGGCCATCTTACGTCCTTTCCTTATTGCGTAACGGCTTAAATAACATTAAATAACGGATTTTAGTGAAATTATGGGGCAAAGTCAAACGAATTAGTATTTTGACTTTAGTCAATGATATTTTGTATTTAGTATTTGTGCTTCAAAATTGATGTTCAAAATGAACCATTTCTTGCCTCAAAAATGTCACATCAATGTTACTTACTGCCGAATTTATGTCAAAATCAGACGAAAATCCTAAGAAACCCCCTTTGAAACCTAAAAAATTACTCTTTTGAACCAGATAAATGCCATAAAATTAAACAAAAAGGCATAAAAAATCAAAAAAAGGAAACAAAAATAATGGTTTTTACAAGAAAATTTTAAAGACACTATGTCTCTTGTTTAGTCAATAGTAAATTCATTTTTTGCGGCTTGCGGCAATGAATTTGGTTCCAATATTTTTTCCTGCTCTTTGATGGTGTCATTGCCATCAGTGATCGTTTCTATTTTCGGGATAGGAATATTGGCATCTGTGAGCAATTGCTTCATTGCGTGATTCTGTTTTTTCAAAGTTAAACATGTTGTTTTCAGCCGTTCAATCAATTTATCCCGCATCTGCATTTTGGTTTTCAGCGACTTGATTTCCAATTGCAGTTTTTCAATAGTTTCAGTATTTGTATTTTCTTCTTTTGCCTTTTCTTGATCTTCGCTGTTAGAATCAACAGTTGTTTGACTTGCAGCAGCAGTTTTGGCTTTTGAATCTGAATTGTGATAATGGTATTCACCTGTCTTGCGGTTATAATGACCGCCTTTAGAATCCGTTCGGCCGGGGTGGGCGAAGGCGAAAGAAAACAATAAAAGTGAAATTACCATAATTGAAAAAGTTCTCATATTTTATCCTCCTGCACATTTAAAATTATATTTTTATTATTCTCGGCTTCTCGCCCACGATTTATATTTATTGAAATTATCGTAACTTTCCCAAAGATTTTCATTCCACTGATCGCCTATATCCATAAAATAATCCTTTGCGGATTCTTTATCGCCGCAGGCACAAGCCATAAAGCAGAGTTTATTTGAAACATGAGAATCTATAAAATCAGGAAATAATTTCGAATAATCTTTCGCCCCCTGCATAACACGTTTAAAGTCAAAGTTTGTATCTTTAAATTCATTTATATCTTTAACCTGGCCGGTCATATCGCAGGCAAGCCTGAAATAAAACGAATCGCCCAATTTATCTTTTGTCAAATCCGCAGATTGGGCCGCACATTTTTCATATTGGCCTTTGGTACCAAGCCATTTTGGTAAATAGGCATAACAGCGTTTAAAATGGAGCGCATAATAGTCTGGTTCAATCGCTATTCCTTTATTAAAAGCTGCCTCAATCATATTTGCATCGCCCAAACCCATACCAACGGCAATCCATTCTGCAAAAAGTGCAGGATCTTTGGTATTGAGTTTTTCAGCTTCTTTCAAAATCTCGTTTGCTTTTTTAAGATGCTCACCAAAAAGCTGCCAAGCTTCCGGAGAAACAGTAATACCGTACCCACTACCTCTAACCTGCCAAGCTTTAGAGATTTCGGCAACAGCCATTGCAATGCGAGAAGTTACAGAATTAGGACATTTCGCGGTCCATTGGGCTGTCAAACGAATCAAATTATCAGCCCATTTCCCATCGCCGTTGCCTGCCGCAAAAGTTTGGTAAAAATAGTTTAATTGCCATCGTCCGTCAGAGAAACGCTTTTTTTTATCCCTGATAGAAGAAGCCAGTTTTTCCAAATCATTGTAATCGCCGGCATTTAATTTATTATAAACTTCCATCCAATAAAATTCGCCATTGCCGTATGTCTCGTTTTGGCTAATCATTGTGCCAAGACTATATAATCCGCATTTTTTATTATCAAAACACCTGTTGCCACCAACCGACATCGGGCAATTATCTCCCACACTTATGCCATGCCATTTGTTTTCCGAACAGGTATTATTTGAAATCACACCTCTGGTGCCATTCATTACATATATGCCGTTGATTCCGTTATTGCTGCAATGGTTTGATGTAATCGAAGTTTCTTTTTGGCCGCAAATTTCAATTCCACTTTTGCCATTATCACAGCAGTTATTATCCGCCACATCCAGGCTGCTTACGGAATTATGCCAAATCCCGCAGTTTTGATTTTTATGAAACGTATTTGCACGAACTTCTAGTTTCGCGCAATCTTCTGCTGCAAGGCCGTACAAATTATTTTTACATATATTATTGATTACAACACCTTGAGAAAAATCTTTAAAAGCTATACCGCTACGTTTGTTATTGAGACAAATATTATTTTTTATTTCAGCGTTTCCGCAGCCAATAACAAAAATACCCGCGTAATTATTATTATAAACCATGCAATCTGTTACAGTAACATGGTCGCTACGGCCTGGGTCATTATTTATTTGAATACCTCTTGTCGTACTTCCAAAAACAATTAAATTGTCAATCTTCGCGCAGCTGTTATTAATCTGCACAATCGGCCAATTACCTGCTATCTTTTCATCAAGCACTGGAGCTAAATGTGTCAGTGTTAAGCCAGAGACGTAAACCATCCTGCAATCATTCACTGTCAATACCGGGGCCATGCGGAAATCGCTTTTGATTATAACAGTGTTAGCGTCCTGCCCCTCAAGAATTATGCCATCCTTCAAATTCAACGATTCTATATATGTACCGCTTTTGACAAAAACTTTATCTCCGAAATTCGCGGAGTCGATAGCTGATTGAATTGTTTTCCCTCCTTTACTGTCTACCTCGATTACTTTACCGGAAGGCTTGATTTCAATACCGGTATCTTTTTGCGGAGACGGAGATGAATTTTCAGATTCTTTATTTGTAAATTGAAAAACAAGAATCGCGACCGCAACTATAAGAAATACAACAGCTAAAGCAAGTCTAGACTTACCAGATTTCATAAATGCTCCTTCTACTTCGATAAGTAATCAAAAACCACACACAGGAACGATTTATATTTAATATTAAAGGTTTTCTTCTTTAATTTCGGATTCTTGCTCTAAATGCGCATCTGAAATATTATTGGCTGGTGTTTCTATTTCCACGATTTCAATTGGAGGTGATTGAGAATCTGCCTCTAGCGGTAACTCTTCTAAAGACTCCTGCTGCGGCTGATCTGGTGTGGGTTGGTCTATCTCCTGAATCGGAACCGGGGCCTCGTCTAATCTTGCATTACCTTCCTCTGACATCATCGCATTGTGCACTGCCTGTTCGGCGGGCTCATCGGTTAGAGGACGAAGATAAATCGGCATGCCCTGCTTAGCCTGCTCTGCGGTAATCAGTTTCTCTCTTACTAATTCGAGAATGCCGAGGAAAAGGCCGACCATAACGAGCTTGTTTTTCTTTCCTTCGAAAATCCTCGTAAAATTCATTGGGCCTTCATTTTGAAGCCGATGCAAAATTTCTATCTGGTACAAATCGATCGGGGTATCATCAGTGATATGCCGTATATCGAAAGTATTGCCGGTTGCCTTCATCATTGTATCGAAGGCAGTTAATAAATCCCAAACCGTTATTGATTCCAGATCAAGTTCAGGTTCTGTTTTCGGCTCCAGACTGTTGATGATAAGATCGCTTCGCGAAAATTTCTGCATCTGCGTTTGTGCGGAAAGATTTAGCATATTGGCGGCATCTTTAAATTTCTTATATTCAAGCAATTGCCTGATAAGCTCGTGACGCGGGTCTGATGTATCTTCTTCCAAAGCGTTGACCTGGTCTTTTGGCAGAAGCATTGCTGATTTAATTTCCATCAGCATAGCAGCCATGACGAGAAATTCGCCGGCAAGTTCAATATCGAACATTTTAATCATTTCGATATGCCGAACATACTCCTCTGTGATTTTGGCAATCGGAATATCGTATATATCAACTTCTTCCTTGCGAATAAGATATAACAGTAAATCCAGCGGCCCGGAGAAAACATCAAGATTTATTTTATAGTCACTCATCTAGAGAATTTCCAAAAATCAATTTCCAATAATCAAACATTGAGATTTGTTTCTTGATTATTGATTATTTTATTCAATGCTGCAGGCTTTGCGAGCTTTCTTTAAAGTAACATTTGCGACAGCGGCGGCTTTTTCTGCGCCTTCTTTCAAAACCTTTTTTACATAATCGATATTATTTTCAAGCTCCTGACGTTTTTGACGGTAAGGCCTGAAATATTCAATGAGTAATTCAACTAATCTTTTCTTTGCTTCGCCGTAACCCATGCCGCCCTGACGGTATTTTTTATCCCACTCGGCAAGCTCCTGGGGACTTGCTACAAGTTTTAATAATGCAAATACATTGCATTTATCAGGGTCTTTAGGCGATTCTACCGGAGTTGAATCCGTAACAATCCGCATTACTTTTTTCTTCACCGAATTTTCAGGTTCGAAAATTTCGATCGTATTATCATAGCTCTTGCTCATCTTGCGGCCATCGAGACCCGGGACAACAGCAACGGAATCAATTATATAATCCTTTGGCATAACAAATGTTTCGCCAAAAGTATTGTTGAAATAGCCTGCAATGTCGCGAGTTACTTCGATGTGCTGTTTCTGATCTGCGCCGACGGGAACCAACTGGCTGTCGAAAATGAGAATATCGGCTGCCTGCAGAACCGGATATGCGAACAAGCCGTGAGTGGCTGTAAGTCCTTGCGCGATTTTTTCTTTGTAGCTGACGCATCTCTGGAGAAGCCCCATCGGGGTAACGCAGGATAGAAGCCAGGTAAGCTCGGTAACCTGCGGAACATCTGATTGTGTCCAGAAAACGGTTTTATTCGGATCAAGGCCGAGGGCGAGATAGTCCAATGCGATATTGAGACGATTTTGCTTTAGCTCTGGTTTTGGGCCGCTGGTTAAAGCATGATAATCTGCGATAAAATAGAAACCTTCGTTTTCGGCCTGAAGCTGTAGGTGCTGACGCATTGCCCCGAAGAAATTTCCTATGTGCAGTCTTCCTGAAGGCTGAATGCCGGATAAAACTCTCAAAAATGCCTCCTTGCCCGCTGGGGCAATAACTAGATTAAACGCAAAGTATTACAAACTAAAGACATAAGGTTAACAATCGCGGGGTTTAAAGTCAAGATATTCTTAAATCTTGATGTACAAACAAATTATGTTACTATAGGCAAACAAACTTATCTGCTATCGGGCAAAACTTATATTCCCGCAAGAAGTGGATTTTTGTCTTTTAATTTTACCATAACCAGCTAAAATCCTTTTTTTGGAAACGAACTATGAGTCAAAAATTGAATCTTGTTGATATCGTCAATGTAGAACCACCTTATGACAGCGAACAAGGTGATATACTGGACAAACCAAAGGAAATCGATATTCCTGAAATAATAGGTGTGCTGCCAATCCGCAATGCGGTTGTTTTCCCCGGCACTGTTACGCCATTGGCTGTTGGCAGGCAGAAAAGTCAAAAGCTTCTTGAAGATTCAAAAGCGGCAGATTCTATAATCGGCCTGATTACGCAGAAAAGTCCGACGATTGATAATCCGACAATTGAGGATTTGTATCAGATAGGTACGGCTGCGACAATTTTGAAGGTTGTCAAAATTCCGCAGGGAACTGTGAATGTAATTGTTCACGGCCTGATAAGGTTTCAGGTTTTAGAGGTCATGTCGGTTGATCCTTATTTAAAGGTTCGTATCAAACCGCTGACAAGCAAAACAAAAGTTACGAAAAAAATGCAGGCAATGATTGTTAGCGTCCGTGATACTGCAAATAAAGTAATACATTTAAGCCCGAATGTGCCGGAAGAAGCATCTATCCTTCTCGAAAATATTGAAACACCGGCAGCCCTTTCAGATTTTCTGGCATCGAATCTTAATATTAATGTATCTGAAAAACAGCAGCTTCTCGAAGAGCTTGATGCGCAAAAAAGACTAGAAAAAATTTCACTTGCCCTTGCCAATCAATTGGAAGTGCTTGAGCTTAGTCATAAAATTCAGGGACAGGTAAAGCAATCTGTTGAAAAAAGCCAACGCGAATATTTTTTGCAGGAACAGTTAAAAGCTATCCAAACGGAACTTGGGCAGGATGATAAAAGAACCGAAGAAGTTAAAGAACTGCGCGAAAAAATAAAAAACGCCAAGATGCCAGAAAAAGTCGAAGAAGAGGCAATGCGTGAATTTGACAGATTGACAAAACTTTCACCAATGTCGCCCGATTACGGGGTTATCAGAACATATCTCGATTGGATTTGCGAACTGCCCTGGAATATTAGTACAGTAGATTTGCTGGACATTAAAAAGGCACAGAAAACGCTCGAAGAAGATCATTACGGTTTGGAGAAAATTAAAAAACGTATTCTTGAATTTCTTGCGGTACGTAAACTCAATCCAACCGGCAAAAGCCCGATTCTTTGCTTTGTAGGTCCTCCGGGTGTGGGAAAGACGAGCCTGGGAAAATCAATTGCACGCGCGATGAACCGAAAATTTGTTCGTATTTCATTAGGCGGCATAAGAGACGAAGCAGATATTCGAGGCCACCGCCGAACATATATAGGGGCACTGCCGGGCAGGATTTTGCAGGAGCTTAGGAAATGCGCCAGCAAAAATCCTGTGTTCATGCTCGATGAAATGGATAAAATCGGAATTGATTTCAGGGGTGATCCCGCAAGCGCACTTTTGGAAGTACTCGACCCTGAACAGAATAACACCTTTACAGATCATTATCTCGATCAGCCGTTTGATTTGTCCAGTGTGATGTTTATCGGTACCGCGAATTACGCAGAGCCGATACCGCCGGCTTTAATAGACAGAATGGAATTGATTGAACTGCCGGGGTACACTGAAACTGAAAAATTAAATATTGCAAAAAAATATTTGGTCCCAAGACAATTAAAAGAAAACGGTCTAACCCCAAACAATTTAAAAATCGCAGATGACGCTTTGATTGAGATGGCACGCAAATATACCGCTGAAGCCGGTGTTCGTAATTTGGAACGCTCAATTGCCGCGATTTGCAGGTCTGTAGCGACTGATATCGCAAAGGCAAGCAAGAAATCAGTAACTATCACTAAAAAAGATTTAGCAAAGATTTTGGGACCAATCAAACATGAATCAGAAGTTGCGATGCGAACTGCGGTGCCCGGAGTTGCGACAGGATTGGCTTACACGCCATTTGGCGGCGAGATACTTTTCGTCGAATCAGCGTATATGCCCGGTAAAGGCGAATTAATACTCACAGGCCAAATAGGCGATGTTATGAAAGAAAGCGCACAGGCGGCGTTTTCAATCAGCAAAGGCAGCAGTAAAAATCTTGGTATAAATCCAAGCATTTTTTCAAAGCAGGATTTCCATATTCATGTTCCTGCCGGTGCCGTACCAAAAGATGGGCCAAGCGCTGGTGTCGCGATGTACACTTCGCTCGTTTCGCTTTTGACCAATAGGCCGGTGCGGGCTGATATCGCGATGACGGGCGAAATAACCCTAAAGGGCCATGTTCTGCCAATTGGCGGCCTGAAAGAAAAAATCCTCGCTGCCAAACAAGGCGGAATAAAAACAGTTATACTGCCATTCCGCAATCAAAAAGATATGGTCGAAGTGCCAAAAGAAGCGAAAAAGGGAATGAAATTTGTTTTCGTTAAGAATACAGATGATATTCTCAAGCATGTCTTCCAAAAAGCAGAAAAGAAATAGATTTAGGCTTCTGCAGAATTGTTTTTGATAAATATTTATTGTAATTCAAGCCTTTTTGCATTAAAATTGGTCTTTTCCTAACGGGGCGTAGCGCAGTTTGGCTAGCGCGTTGGACTGGGGGTCCAAAGGTCGCAGGTTCAAGTCCTGTCGCCCCGAATACTTACGTTTCAGAGCTTACAGAAAAGTGTGCCCACGTGCGCCCACCGGTCCAACACGCTAAACTTACGCAGCAGCAACTAAACATTTTTTACTTGCTGCCCTGGCTTTATCCGTTAATTCCCTTCGAATCGCGGCGTAGTAGGTCATTGTTGTTTCAATGTCTGAATGACCCGCCAATCGCATCACCTCGTGCGGCTTTAATCCACTTTCAAGCCACTCTGTTATGCAAGTTCGCCGAAGATCGTGAAATGTTCCTTTTACCACGTCCGCTCGATCCTTAATGCGTTCAAAAGGCTGCCTCCAATTTTCATCCGGACAAGTTTCAAGTCTGTCCTTCAGAATGCCTCGCCTTTTCATTTCGATTACTCTTGCATACCGATCAGCCGGAATCATATAGTAAGGCTGTTCTTTTGGCAAGCAAGCCTTTAACTCCAAAAGCAACTCTTTCAGATCTGATACCAAAGGCAATTCTCGCAGTTCATTATCTTTTGGCTCAAAATGCCAGGTATCTTTTGCATTCTCTTTTGGCTGCACGTAGATGATGTCGTTTTTAAAATCTACATCATCGAGATGCAGGTTTAATATTTCACCGCGTCGCATCGCGGTTGTTTTCGCACAAAGAATTCTGGCGTACCAAATCCTGCTATTACATGCATTAAGGAGCTCACCTACTACCTGTGCCGTATAAACATGTATACGCTACGGTTTTACATCAAATAA
>JBDKUM010000053.1:0-21572 GCA_039679715.1 Phycisphaerales bacterium | reverse complement strand
GGCTGAACTTAAAGAACAGCTAACGGTAATCGAAAACAATATCGCACAGATTAAAAAAAATGCGAATTGAAAATTTAATATTTTATATTGAATATTGCCAATGAATATAGAAGTTGAATTATCGCGAATAATTATCGATGAGGCGAGCGATCAGCAGGTTATTGTGCTGAAAGAAAAAAATGGGTCGCGAAGTTTGCCGATTATTATCGGGATTGTCGAAATCATGGCTATCGAACGGCGGCTGAAAAAAATGATTACGCCCCGCCCATTGACACATGATTTGCTGAATAATATTATCGAATCGCTGGGCGCAGATATCGACAAGGTTGTAATTAATGATATTCGTAATCATACGTATTACGCGACGATTTATCTAAATGTTGACAGCAGAAAAATAGAAATAGATTCGCGGCCAAGCGACGCGATTGCTTTAACAGCATCCTCAACTATACCGCTTTATGTCGCGGAACATGTGTTCGAGGGTGAATAATTTTAATCACAGATTAAGCTGATTTCACTGATGATTTATCGTTGGGGTTTTCCTGGTTTGGCGAGAAAAGAGTTGTGAGGATCAGCAATGCGACGGCGATGGAAAGCATTGAATCGGCAACGTTAAAAGCGGGGAAATGCCAGTTGCCATGATAGAAATCCAAAAAGTCACGCACCCTGCCGTGGTTAAATACTCTGTCGTACAAATTACCAACAATGCCGGCGGCGAACAAACCAAGTGCGATAACCACAGTTAATTGGTGTTTGCCTGAAAACAGGAAAACGCCAAGAACAATTATCATTGCTATAGTTGAAACAGTTACAAGTGTAACAGTTTTATCAGATGCGATGCCCCATGCCGCACCGCGATTTTCTACCATAACCAATTGGAACAAACCGTCAATAATACTGAAAGTTTTAGAAGGCCTGCTTGAGAGCCAATTGAACATCATAGATTTGGAAATTAAATCTGCGGCAATACCGATTATGACTAAAGGCCAGAAAATGAGATGAGCACTCAAAGTGCTGACTTGTTTAGTAAAGAGACACGGATTTACACAGTTTTTTTCAGACACGGATTAACGCAGATTAACACTGTAAATTTTAGTAAAGAGACACGGATTTACACAGATTAACACTGTAAATTAGTTATTTCTCCGGCTGATATTTTCTGTACAGTTTCAGAAGATTATCCTGCGCAGGATTCAAATCCAGAGATTTGCTCCAATGATCAAGTGCTTTTTGCTTTATATCATTTGCATCAGGAGTATCAAAGCTTTGCTGGACTCTGTATTTCATCATATATGCGACGCCCAAGCCTTTTTGCGCACGCCAATCATCTGGGCTTATCGCGACTGCTTTTTCATAACTATCCACGGCAAGGTCGATCTCACGAAGTTTCAAATACACATAACCTAAATGCCTGTATGCAATAGTATTGTTCGGCTGAATCTTTACAACCGACTCGAGCATTGAACGAGCCTCTTCGAGTTTGCCGGCCTGGAGATAAGCGGCGCCGAGCGAGAACATAATATTCGGGTCGTTGCCATCGAGTTCGAGAGCTTTTTTGTATGATTCCATCGCAAGTTCGCTGTCTTTGCGTGCGGTGTAGATATCGCCCATCATTTTTTCGATATCGCTATCGGTTGGGTCAAGGTCTTTTGCGGTTTTGCCGAATTCAAGAGCTGATTCATAATCTCCAATCTTATAGTATGATTCGGCGGCATTGCAAAGAGCCGATGTGTTCTGCGGGTCGAGTGAGCATGCACGGGAATAAGCTTTTGCAGCGGAATTATAATCTTCCATCGAACGATATGCCCTGCCAAGATTGCAGAAATCATCAAATGACCATGGATTTAATTCTGTTGCGCGGGTGTACGCCTGAACAGACTCATTGTACATGCCCTGCTGCATATAAATGCTGCCCATTAATGAATATGCAAGTGCGAAATCTGGTTTCTGCTTTACAGCTTCGCTCAATTTCTCAATTGCTTTGTTTGGTTCGTTTGTTTCGTTAAGAGTGATGGCATCGACATAAAGGCTGACTGATGGGTCTTTTTTGACGGTATTTTCCGGCTTTACCGGCTTTTGGACTGTTTTTTCAGCTTGCGGAGCCTTATTCAGCTCCTCAACTTTACCTGTCTTCTCCTTTTTAACAGATTTTTCGCAACCAACGAAAATTAAAACACATAAGCTAAGAATGATGATCCGTAAACAAGTGCCCCTTAACTTTTCAATCATTTGATAATCCTTTCATAATTTCGCTTATACGAAATCTCGCATCCTGAATAAAATATAGCCGAATTATATCAAAGCAAATACATGTGTCAAAAGCTTTTAGCAAAAATCTGGATAATTGTAAGGTACAGCAAAAGCTGCAAAGATGTTCTTGCAAAAATGCTGTTTCAGGGATATAAATACTGAATTAAATTGTGACTACAAGTAAACTTACGAACAATCGACTTCAAGGAAAGAAATGAGATACAGCAAAGCACTTATACCAACGGTTAAAGAAGTACCAGCGGATGCGGAAATACCAAGCCATCAGCTAATGCTGCGAGCGGGATTAATGCGTAAACTGTCAAGCGGAACATACACTTATCTGCCTCTTGGCTTGAAAGTCCTGACGAAGATAATGAATATTGTACGTCAGGAAATGAATAAAAGCGGCGCGCAGGAAATATTAATGCCTTCAGTTCAGCCTATGGAACTCTGGCAGCAGACGGGAAGAAATGTTGACTACGGTCCGACGATGGCTCATTTCACCGACAGGCACGGACGCGAAAATGTGCTGGCCCCTACCGCTGAAGAAGTTGTAACAAACCTGGCTGCGGGCGAGATTAATTCCTACAAGCAGCTTCCAATGAATATTTATCAAATCAGCTTTAAATTCAGAGATGAATTTCGGCCGAGGTTTGGCGTGCTGCGGTCGCGAGAATTTATAATGAAGGATGCTTACAGTTTCCATGCCGACGAGCAGAGTCTGCACGAAACTTATACTGTAATGTATGAAACATACAAACGCATATTCAAAAGATGCGGATTGAAATACGCGATAGTCGAAGCGGAATCGGGCGAAATGGGCGGCAGCGGTTCGCATCAGTTTACGATACCATGCGAATCTGGCGAAGATGTTATAGTGCAGACGTTTGACGGAGCATATGCGGCGAATATCGAGAAAGCACCTGTCGACGCATTGCCGCCGGTTGCGAGGAAGAACAATTATAAACCTGTTGAGGAAATTCATACACCAAATCAAAAGACGATCACGGAAATTTGTGAGTTTTTAAAGGTTGACGCAAAATCGTTGATTAAGTCACTTGTTTATAAATCAGGAACTGAAATTGTACTTGCACTTGTTCGAGGCGATTTTGAAATTAACCCGGAAAAGCTGCGTTCAACTTTCGGAAAATCGATTGAACTGGCTGATGAAAATACGATACGCACGCTGACTGGCGCGGAAGTTGGTTTTGCAGGACCCGTTGGTCTTACACAGAAAATCAACAAGCTTATGATTGACCATTCGGTTTTAACAATCGAGACGGGCGTTACTGGTGCTAACAAGACTGATTATCATATTAAGAATGTTGTGCCGGGAAGAGATTTCCCGATCGAAGGCAAGAATATTATTGTTGCCGATATCCGCAACGCTGTTGAGGGCGATGCATACCAGGGCAAAAAACTGGAATTCAAAAAAGGCATTGAAGTCGGGCAGGTTTTCAAGCTGGGCACCAAATACAGCGCGAAACTTGGCGCTAAATTCCTTGATAAGGATGGAACGGAAAAGCCCTGCATCATGGGCTGCTATGGCATAGGTATAAACAGAATCGCGGCATCGGCGATTGAGACGATGTATGATAAAGATGGCATTATCTGGCCTATCAATATCGCACCTTACGAAGTGATTATCGTACCGGCTGGAAATTCGGCAGAAGTTATCTCTGCAAGTGAAAAATTGTACGAAGAATTGAAAGCGGCAGATGTTGAAGTTCTGCTTGATGACCGCGATGAACGCGGCGGCGTGAAATTCAAAGACGCTGATTTGATCGGCATTCCGATTCGCATTACTATTGGTGCAAAATCGATAGCTGAAGGTAAAGCTGAAATAAAACTACGAAGCGAAAGCGAAATAAATAAAATCGCATTAGCAGATATAAAAGAAAATATCCTGAAGATTATATCTGATTTGAAAAATAAAAATATATAATCTCTGTGTTCTCTGTGAACTTTGTGGCAAAATGTGGACGCTTAAAAAACCTGATCCAGTAAAGTTGATTATCGGGATACTTGCCGCTGATGAAAAATCGCTTGCGGCAGCTATGGATATGATAAAGGCGAAATTCGGAGCGTCTGACTTAGAAAGCCCGGTTTGGCCTTTCACGCATACGAAATATTATGAGAAAGAAACAGGTCAGGCGATTGTAAAGAAATTTGTAACGATTGAGAAATTGATAAGCCCTGATCAACTGGCGAAAATCAAACTCAAGACGAATAAAATGGAAGAAAAGCTTGCGAAAAAGTTTACCAGTTTCAGCAGACCTGTAAATCTCGACCCCGGATATATCGAGCCATCGAAACTGGTGCTGGCAAGTACGAAAAATTTTTCGCATAGAATTTATATCGGCAAAAATATCTGGGCCGAGGTAACGCTCATTTTCCATAAGGGAAAATGGGTTTCATTCGATTATACGTTTCCTGACCATAAGGAAGACCGTTATCATGGGTTTTTCAGCCAGGTAAGGGAAAAAGTTGTTGAGCAATTAAGGCAGTAAACTATGGCAGAATCATTAGCTGTTTTTTGTGTGCTTTGTTTTTTGACGGCATTTACGATGTCGATGCTGCTGACGATAGTATCAAAGCGAATCGCCATGCGAACAGGCCTGATAGCCTATCCTAAAGATAATCGTTTTCATAAACGGGTAGTGCCGATGGGAGGCGGGATAGCGATTTTCGCAACAATCTTCATACTTTCCTTATCGGCAATTATATTCATTAAAGTGCTTATATATGACGGTACGACCAGCCTGTTCGGGCGAGATTTCGAGCTTTATATAGAAGGCTTCTCTGACAGAACGTGCGAACTGTTGATTATACTTGGGTGCGGGACATTATTATTTGCATTGGGATTGTGGGATGATTTTAAAAATCTAAAGCCGCTGCGAAAATTAGCGGTTCAATTTATTGTCGCTTTTACCGCAGCGTATTTTGCCGATGTACGGGTAGAATTTTTTATTGAAAGCAAACTTTATGCCGCCATATTAAGTTCGATATGGATTGTGCTCATTATAAACGTTTTCAATTTTCTTGATAATATGGATGGCGCAAGCGCGGGCATCGCGGCTATTGTCTCTATGATCATCTTTATCGTCGCGACACTTTCGCAGCAGGCATTTGTCGCAGGGTTTTCAATGATGCTGGCAGGTACTCTGACCGGATTTCTGATTTTCAATTTTTATCCGGCATCAATATTTATGGGCGACGCCGGTTCGCTTGTTATCGGATTTTTCATTGGAATGCTGACTTTAAAAACGACGTACTATCAGCAGTCAGAAGATATACGCTGGTATATCGTATTAATGCCGTTTGTGATACTGGCTATACCGCTTTATGATTTTGTAAGTGTAACGGCTTTACGGCTTCATCAGGGCAAAAGCCCTTTTGTCGGCGATACGCAGCATTTCTCACACAGACTCAAAAGACGCGGGCTTAACGAAGTTCAAACGGTTTTAATGCTTTATCTTGCGACAATTACTACAGGGCTGGGCGCTGTCGTATTAAAGGAATCAACATGGCCTTACGGGCTGCTGGTTTTCTTACAAACAGTAATGGTGCTGGCAATCATCGCAGTTCTCGAATCCACAGGTAATAATGAAAAAAAACATACAAATTAAAAAGACAGCTTCACTAATTTTCTTTGTCCTGTTTCTTTGCATAATAGCTTTCAGATTAAGTTTTGTTGAGAATATTTCCATCGAATCGTTCAGTATTCCGGGGATATTGTTCGATAATTTAATTAGCGTGCTTATTTCATGCATCCTGCTTATCATTTCAGCCGCATGGCTTACAATTATGTTCTGGAAAGGCAAAGAATATAAATATACCGGCTTCGAAGCAGGTGCATTTATTTTTTTGATAGCAGCGGTTCTTTCTTTTTTTTACGCATCGAATAAAAGAGCCTCACTGAACGATTCGCTTACAATTCTTGCAGTGATGGCCTCAGCGATAATAATGGTGCAATTGCTTAACAGCGAGATAAAACGAAAAATCCTGCTGTTTTTTTTAATTGCAATGGCTGTGGTGAATGTTTTTCAATGCATCGATCAATATTCCACCAGCAATGAGATGATGATAAAGGAATACAAAGCAAATCCCAATGAGCAGCTTAGTCAATTGGGAATCGAGCCTGGGTCTTTTGCCCAAATGCTTTACGAAAACAGGCTGTATTCCAAAGATGTCAAAGGCTTTTTCACAACAAGCAACAGTTCGGGAAGTTTTTTGAATCTTGCTATGTTTTCGGCCATTGCGGTTTTCGCCGGCGGACTGAAAAAATATAGAAAAGATTTAAAAACTATCTTTTTCCCTTTGTTCATTATCGCGATTTTAATTTTGGGTATGGCTTTAACTGCAAGCAAAGGAGCTTTGGTTTCTTTGGCGGCGGCATTCATTTTTTTGTGTATAGCATATGCTTTTGGAAAATATTTGTTAAAATACAAAGTGATAATTGTGCTTTTGGTATTTGCCGCATTTACGGCCGGGATAGTACTGATGATTTCCTACGGTTTAAAGCATGACAGGCTACCCGGCGGAAATTCGATGCTTGTCAGATGGGAATACTGGAAAGCGGCGGCAGAGATAATCGCGGATAATTTCTTAACCGGTGTCGGTGGAAATAACTTCGGCACTTATTTTACTCATTACAAAGAAGCAAGAACACTGGAAACTGTTCGCGACCCACACTGCTTTATACTTACAATTTTCAGCAGTTATGGAATAGTCGGACTGGCGGGATTTTTGACTTTTCTGATTTTGCCGATATGTAAAGCGATCAGGCAAACAAACAGCATTGAAAACACAGAAGTGCATTTTTCTGAAATGCTGAAAACGGCGGCAATACCGGCAATTTTTGTACTTTTGTTTTTCAGGCCTCTTTCGATTCGCAGCTCGCTTGGTTCAAGCATTGAAGTTGCGATATATATCATCGGCATTTTATATATCGCGCCGGTTTTCATTTTCGCAACTACCCTTTGGGTAATCGCAAGAAGCAAAAAATGTTATTCGGAGTTTTCGATTCAGCAGGCAGCGGTGCTTTGCGGAATTCTGGCAGTTATCGTACATAACTTAATCGATTTCGGAATTTTTGAGCCGGGGATTCTGACTTCATTGTTTATTGTCATTGCTCTTGCAGTATCCAATAATGAGAATGTTCGATTAATCCAGCTAAAAAAGACATACAGATTCCCTGCCCTTGCACTTACAGGCATTGTTGCGGCAGGCTGTATATGGCTTTTTGTAATACCTGTCGGCAATACAGCTCTGGAGGTTGAAGCTGCAAAAAAGTTAACATCCTTCGGGTATTTCGATAATGCATCGGCTCTGCTTTCTTCGGCAATCAAATGTGACGTTTTTAATCCCGCTCCGGCAAACTTCAAAGGTACGATGGAATCATACTGGTACCAGACGAATCCATCGCAAAACAAAGACAAACTTGTTGATTCCAGCGAATCATTCAAAATAGCAATTTCAAGAGACCGCTCAGATTTCAAAAATTTTGAAAAGCTTTCAGAGACTTATCAATTGCTTGCAGAGGCAAATCCCAGCCAATGCAATAAATGGTTTGAGCTGGCTCTTGATGCGTTAAATCAGGCTATTTCACGCTATCCATCCGGCGGAGATTTGCATCTTAAAGCCGCGACAGTCGCCCAGCAGTTAAATAAAACAGATGAAGCGATCGAACATTATATTCAGGCAATTGCCATTGAAGACGCGTATAGAGAAGAGTTTAAAGTTATGTATCCTGACAAGGAATTTTTCAGCAGACTGGGGGAAATCAACTATAATTTCGCCAAGCAAAGACTTAATCAATTAAGGAATCAAAAATAGGATAAACAATTTTGATTCTATAACGGAGTGAATATGAAAATAAAATTGTTTATATTAATCGTGATTGCGGGGAGCTGCATAGCTAAACCTGATTTGAAAAAATCAGTTGTTATGATTCAGATTGTGCAGCAGCCATTCGATTATACAACGCCCTGGAAACAAACTTCAATTTCGCAGGGTGTAGGTTCAGGCTTCATAATTGAAGGCAAAAGAATACTGACAAACGCCCATAATGTCGCTGACAGCAGATATTTGATTGTGAAAAAAGAAAACTTCGCTAAAAAATTTCCTGCCGTTGTGGAATTCGTAGGCCATGATTGCGATTTGGCAATTATCAATGTTCAGGATACGACTTTTTTCGAAGGCACGGAACCTTTGACAATCGGCGGTTTGCCGCAGGTCAACAGCACCGTTGAAACTTATGGTTTTCCAATGGGCGGTACCCATTTGAGCGTTACACAAGGCATTGTATCACGAATCCAAACGGATATTTACTCGCATAGCGGAGCAGACGGCCATCTTGTTGTTCAGACAGATGCGGCCATCAATCCCGGCAACAGCGGCGGCCCTGTGATGATGGACAGCAATGTTGTGGGTGTGGCATTTCAGGGAATGACAAAAGCGGAAAATATCGGGTACATGATTCCAACGACAGTAATAAACCATTTTCTGGCGGATATAAATGACGGGAAATATGACGGTTTCGGATCGCTGGGCATTAATATTTTCGATGGTTTGCATAACGAAAGTTATAAAGAGTATCTCGGATTACCAGCGGATGTGCAGGGAGTTGTTGTAACATCGGTAATGTTGAACAGCTCGGCTGAAAATGTTTTACAAAGAAACGACTGCATAACGCAAATTGACAATTATGATATCGACAACGACGGCATGATTGTAATTTACGGGCAGAAGTATTCGCTTAGCGAAGGTATTGAAACCAAACAGATTGGCGAAATTGTCGATGTTGTTTTCTGGCGGGATGGTAAAAAACAATCTGCAAAACTAAAAGTTCAGCTTAACAGGCCGGTGTTTGAGTTTGCAAGGCTGTACGACGTTCAGCCGCCGTATGTTTGTTTCGCAGGGCTGACGTTTGTTTCGGCAAGCAGGAATTTTCTTGAGACCTGGGGACGCGAATGGGTAAGAGATATTCCGCACATGCTTCGTTATTTGATGATGGATTCGCAAACGCTAAATACCGAACGTGACAGGAAAGAATATGTCGTTCTTTCACAGATTCTGCCGGACCAGATTAATCTTTATGACGGTGATTTTGTGAACAGGCCGCTGGAAAGCATTAACGGCAAAACAGTAATGAGCCTGGCTGATGTACGCAGAGAATTCAAGAATAAAGATTTAGATTTTTATGTCCTGAAGTTTATGGGTTCTGAAATTCCCCTGCTGCTCGATGCAAAACAGGCACATCAGCAAAATGACGCTATTTTGAAAAAGTATAATGTTCCGGCATGGACTTATCCGGAGGAAAGTTTATGACAAAGACACAGACTTACACTGACCTACTGAGACAAAGACTTACACGGATTAACAGCGGAATATTTTTATCGATAATTTTGTTGTTTTTTATTTCGCCTAACGTTTTCGCAAAGGATATTTCTGAAAAATTAAAAGATTCTGTCGTATACCTGCAAGTTGCGTATTATGGTTACGAACAATATCAGCCATGGAAGAACGTTGAACTTTCAGAAGGTTTTGCGGTCGGCTGCGCGGTAGATGACAACAAAGTTATCACGATAGCTTCCAGTGTCGCAAACGCTGCGTTTTTGCAGGCAAGAAAAGCCGACAGGAACGATTACATACCGGCTAAAATCGTTACTCTTGACTATGAAAGCAATCTCGCGTTGATAGAACTGGACTCCAATTCTCTCGGAAGCGATTTGCTCAAACCCCTCAAATTTAATGAGAAATACGTTAAAGGCGCATCTCTCGCTTTTTATTGGCTTTCTGCCAACGGCCAAATGTATAACGGCAGAGGTTTTCTCGACCGCGTTGAAGTCAGCGGCTCATCAATTTTCTATTCCAATACACTGACGTTCGTCGCGGCCGGCATTTCAGAATCAACAAACCTGGGTCAACTATATTGTCTTAATGACAAGCCAATTGGTATCGCAAGTTTATCCGGCAAAGATAAGGAAGCTGATATTGTGCCGGCTGAAGTCATCAATCGCTTTTTAGATGACGCAAAGGACGGACAATATAACGGCATCGCAATGAAGGGATTTGTGACATCGACACTGATTGACCCGGCAATGAGAAAATATTTGAAAATTCCAAACGACATTCATGACGGCGTTTACGTTGCGGATGTTTTCACTATCGGAACCGGAAGCGATGTACTCAAACAGGGAGATGTCTTGCTTGCGGTTGATGATTTCGCAATCAGTCCTTACGGCAGGTATCAGCATAAAAAATTCGGCTCACTTTTATTTGACAACCTTATTACAGCCAAAACCGCAGGTGAGGAAATTACTTTTGAAGTATGGCGAGACGGCAAACGTCAGCGGCTTGAGGCCAAAACCAAACGTTTCGCTGCTGCCGATATGCTTGTACCCTGGTATGAATTCGATACACAGCCTGAATATGCCGTAATCGGCGGCTGCATTTTCCAGAAAATGACAAAAAGTTATTTAACGGGCAGAGGCGATGATTGGCAAGGAAAAGTCGAGCCGCACCTGTATAATTATCTTGTAAATGACGCGTTTAAACCTACACCGCAGCGAACGGATATTGTTTTATTAAGTTACTGCATGCCTGCGAATATAAATATCGGTTATCACCAATTAAGTCAGCTTGTGGTTGACAAAATCAATGGTATGAAAATTCGTGATATGAGCGATATACCGGCCGCCATCGCAAGCAAGCCTGAATCGAAATTTATCGTTATCGAATTTGAAATGGATAAGCCTGCGATAGTACTTGACAGAGGTCAGCTTGAAGCTGCCGGCAATTCGATATCGCAAATATATGGCATCGGAAAATTGATGAACATCAATAAGTAATATGAAAATTGAAGTTTCATACGGAAATGAAAAAATCGGGTTTGATATTCCCAAGCATAATCTTGCAGGAATTATCCGCCCCGGCAAACAGCAGCCCCCGTTAACAGCCGAGCAAATAAATACCGCTATATGCAGAAGCGATTGTGCAGCAGAATTCATTAAGAGCGTTCAGGATAAAAAATTGTGCGTGCTTGTGCCTGATGGTACGCGAGATTTGCCGATAAAAGAAATTTTGAACTCGGCTGCATGTCTCCTTCATAAGCCCCAATTTATACGATTTATGATATGCACTGGTACGCATAATGCCAGGACAGAACGCAATGAGTTGCTCATCGAACAAATAAAATCGCTTATGCGTGAAAACGGTATTAATAATTTTGATATAGCAGCGCATGATTGCGAAAAAGATGAATTTATTAATGCAGGTACGACGAGCAGGCAAACTGAAATTTTGTACAACTCGGCGATAAAAGAATGCGATGTATTTCTCGCTCTGAGCGATGTAAAACATCACTATTTTGCGGGCTATTCCAACCCTGTAAAAAATCTTGTGCCCGGCCTTTGCGCGTTTAAAACTGTAGAACAAAACCATAGCTTGAGTCTGGATAATAAATCCAGATTTGGTGCTCATCCATGGCATCCAGCCGGCAATTTACAGGATAATCCCCTTGCGGCAGACCAGCTCGAAGCGGCTGAAAAAATTCTTGGCAAAAGAGAATTCTGGGCGATTGTCATGATCAGCTATAGTAATAAAGTTCAGTGGGTGCATTTTGCAAAAGCTAAAGAAGCGGCCGCAAAGGCTTTTGAAATAGCCGACCAATGGAATGTATTTAATGTCAAGCCTGTGCAAAGAATGATCGTTTCATGCGGAGGCATGCCGAATGATATCGATCTTTATATTGCGCAAAGAGCGCTGGAATTAACTAAACAGGCGATAATCGAAGGCGGGGAAATCCTTTTTGTCGCGGCTTGCGATAAGGGCATTGGTGCAGAAAGAACGATGCCGCATTTCTGGAATTTGCTAATCAAGCCGATTGATGAAATATTTTCAACTGTTTGCAATAATCCTTACAAGCTTTTCAGTCATAAGCCCCTGCGTTTTGCGGAAATGATAAAGAATCTAAGAAAATTATGGCTGCTGTCGAAATTGCCTGATGATTCTGTCATATCGGCACACATGCACCCTGCTCACGATGTGCAAAATGTTGTTGACGGATGGATAGATGAAAATCCCGACGAGAAAATTCTTGTTGTCGATGGCGCCAATAAAATAGCAATTAGAAGCGAACATTAATCATTGCGTTTGAGAATCATAATCCAGCCTTCCGGCTGCTGCGGTTTGGCATCAGGTGTCCAGGAATACTGAACTCTTAACTCATCTTTGAATAGTTCCACCAGGCCGACCTGTTTGTAGTTTTCCGCTACATATTTATCAAGCCATTGGAAAATCAATTTTGCCGATTCCTTTCGCGGAATCCATGAGTCTACTGTTTTAAAAATAACCATGTATTTCGGCTTGTTGGCTTCAATCTGACTAATCATCTCCTTCTGCATCTCAATTGCCAAAGGGTGAAGCTCCATCAGCGGATAAGTATATATGAACGCGGTGGCTGAGCGTCTTTGCGAATAGAAATAAATCTGCGGCTCAGAACCTAAAACCGCGATTTTGTCATCCTTAGAGCTGTGTGCTTTGATATACTTTGCGATTTGCAGTGATTCAGGAAAAGAATAAAACCCGAAAGTCAAACGAGAAACTAATTCAGGATTTCCTGCAAGCAAAAACTCACGCTGTGCATAAAAACTTTGCGACCACGCAATTAAAATCAGGAAAATAGATACTATCTTTTTACGTTTGATAAATTTAAATAAATTAGGGATTCCCAAAACGCCCAATCCGGCAAGCATCGAATAAGCGGGAAGAAAAAGGATAAAATAATGAGAACGGAAGTAAAGGCCGGGAAAAACCGACAGTAAAGAAAAGCCCGCAAAAGCAAGAGTAAAGGCCCGATGCTCGCGAAATTGTTTCCCAAATATCAATAAGAATAAGCCCGCCAAACCTAAAAGCCATATCAGTGGAATAGCAGGAAGTATCTTATCGAAAGTTCCATGCAAATTCATTAAAGCGTTGCTGCCTGTTGCCAGGTTGATATAGTAGCGAGCATAATCAAATGTCCAATACCAGAATTTTTCAAACACGCCGCATCGCCACAAAATCAGGCATGTAATCAGAAAAGGCAATGCAACAAAAAATGAATATATTGAAACAAAATAGAAAATTCTTTTAAGACCGGTTTTTTCGCGATACAAAATGAAAACAATGTAAAACAAACCGAAAAGAATATATGCCGCCCCATGTTGCTTCATCATAAACGCTATGCCGAACAGTAGACCGCTGATTATTAAAGGCAAAAGTTTTTTTGTCCGTGTGAATTTCAATAAAATCAAAATTGCCGCCATGGCGGGAAGTACGACGAAATTCTCTGCGTTTGCAGTTGCCTGAAAGCCGGAACTTATTGAACCTATGGCAAAAAAGCACCCCGCCGCGACTGCGGGAATCAGACCGTATAATTTTTTCGCAAGTATAAAAATCAAAATGATAGTCGCGGTATTGATGAGCAACACACCGAAATGAATGCCGATTTGATCCTGGCCGAAAAGAGCCAATATAACCGCGTAAGCAGCGTAAATGCCCGGCATTTTCATATTGTAAGCCAGCGAATATGGCGGCACACCCTGGAGCATTAGCTGCCCCGCGTACGCATATTCGCCTTCATCGCGTTCCAGAGGAGTCGGAAGATGGCGGATGCGAACTACGATTGTTACAAAAACCAGGGCTATGAATATTGCAATTAGTGAAATATTCAGGTATTTATTTTCATTTTTAGATTCTTTTTGAATCATCATTAATTATCCAATTTTATTTTATACGCTCACAAATTATAATGTTCGTGCTTCCTTGCGAGGGCACAGAAGTCTGGTCCCAATGATATTCTATTTTATCACTGGAAAAATATTCAACAAGCCCAATTTGCCGGTAATTTGCAGAACCATAATTGCTAATCCATTTAGATATAAGGTCATTGTTATTGGTCATGGGAAGCCAGGAAAAATAATTATTAACAAGTATAAAATACCTGGGTTTGGATTCTTCAATTTGACTTATCATTTCTTTCTGCATATCAACCGCGTAAGGCTGCGATTCCATTAATGGATACATATAAATGTATGGAGTAGCGGAATGCCGATGTGCGTAAAAACAAATTTCAGGCTCGGAACCAAGAATCGCGATTTTATCCTCGGGAGTTGAATGATTTTTAATATAGTTTGCGATTTCAAGCATTTCAGGAAAACAATTAGAATGAAATATCATTCTTGAAATTTTCGCAGGATCTTTTTCAAGAAAATAATCCCGCTGCATGTAAAAAGTATGCAGCCAAACTGTTAACAGGATTATCATTGAAATGACCGCTGCCTTGTTTTGTGATTTTAAAATAACCGCGACAATTGAATTTACCGAAATGATTGCCGCTGCTGCTAAAAGTGAAAGAGCGGGTAAAAACAGGACAAAATAATGATTGCGAAAATACAGCCCGGGGCAAACAGTTAAAAAAGAGCAAATTGCCAATGCAAAAATGAAGAGAAAATGCTTTCTAATTTCTTTATTCACTAAAAATGAAGGCAAAGCGACAATTGCCAATATCCATATCAATGGCATAGAATGAAAAATCGACGATAATGTCATTTTTAGAGCGTTGAATCCGGTTTTGAAAGATAAAATGCTGACGTATTTGCCTGCATAATCGAAAGTCCAGAACCAGAAATTTTCAAAGACCCCGCATTGCCATAAAATTAGGCACGTAATCAAAAACGGCATCAATATCGAAATCGAATAAAGAGTAAAAACAATGGCGGTGTTCCTGCCATTGAATGGTTTACGTTTTAACAAATCAGTTAATAAGTAGATAAAAGCAAACAGAATAAAACCGAACGCATGCTGTTTCATCAGAAAAGCGACACCCAACAGAAGCCCGCTAAAAATCAAGTGCGCCTTTTTTCGCGAATCTCTATATCTTATCAGCAGCAGAATTGAAGCAATCGCCGGCAGTACAACAAAATTCTCCGCATTAGCTGTTGCTGTTATAGTGAAGCTTGCGCATGTTATTGCGAAAATACAGGCGCTGCAAATGCCCGCAAGAGTATTAAATATTTTTTTGGCGAGGAGAAAAATTAATATAATCGTGGCCAGATTAATAAATAAAACACCAAGATGAATGCCTGTATGTGTTTGCCCGAAAATCGCTAATAGAACCGCATAAGCTGCGTAAATGCCGGGCATTTTCATATTATACGCCAGCGAATAAGGCGGGACACCTTCCAGCATTAATTGTGCAGCATAAGCATATTCCCCTTCATCGCGTTCAAGCGCAACACCCAAAGTCCGAACTCTGAATAAAACAATAATACCGACAAGCAAAATTAAAAAAATGAAAAGCAGAAGTCGCATAGATTTACTAAGCTCATTGGATTTAAGAGATTTTTTGCTTTGAGTGTAAACCGGGGATTGTTGAAGTTTTGACCTCACTTTTAACTTCCTGTTATTATTATAACAGGCGGCGGTGGGATTCGAACCCACGGATAATGGTTTTGCAAACCATCGCCTTGGGCCACTTGGCTACGCCGCCATAATTTTTTGCCACAGAATTCACGGCTCGACTGAGCTCGCCGAAGTCAGAGCACACAGAGTTAATTATTCATATAATTCTCTGAGGCCTCTGTGTTCTCTGTGGCTTATTGAAAATGGGCCGGGTTGGAATCGAACCAACGTAGGCTTGCGCCAACGGGTTTACAGCCCGTCCCCTTTGGCCGCTCGGGCACCGACCCATTCTAAATTTAATATTTAAGATTGAAGACTAAATATTAAAGCATTCTTATGTCTTCAATCCTGTTATGCAAAAAAGTAAAGATACCAAAAATTAAAAAAGATTGCAACTCATAAAATTTGGAAAAAATGCAACTTTTTCAGCATTATTTACCTTTTTTGACCTGCGGTTTAGGCAAATCTTTTATAATTTCCAGCGATTGCTGCAGCACATGTTCAGGCAAATCGTAATCTGAAAGTTTGCCTGCCATATACGCGCCGTATCCGCTTAAATCCATCAAGCCATGACCGCTGTAGGTGAATAAGATCACTTTTTCTTTGCCTTCTTCTCTTGCTTTGACCGCTTCGTCAATCGCGGCAGCTATCGCATGGCTTGTTTCTGGAGCACAGATAAAGCCTTCGGTTTTCGCCCATGTAATCGCGGATTCATAGCATTTTAGCTGATGATATGCACGCGGATTAAAAAGCCCTTCTACTATAGCCTGGCAGACAAGCGGAGACATACCGTGATAACGCAGACCGCCTGCATGTATGGCTTCAGGAACAAAGGCATGGCCGAGAGTGTGCATCGCCAATAGCGGTGTCATACATGCTGTATCGCCATGATCGTAAGCGAATTTTCCCCGCGTCATTGTGGGGCACGCTTTGGGTTCAACCGGTATGATTTCGATGTCCGCGCCATTGATTTTGTCAGCGGTAAATGGAAATGCCATACCTGCGAAATTACTTCCGCCGCCTGCGCATCCGATTACGATATCAGGTTTATTAATGCCAATCATTTCAAGCTGTCTTTTCGCTTCCAAACCGATTATGGTTTGATGCAGCATAACATGATTTAAAACGCTGCCCAACGAATATCGTGTTTTGCCGGTCTTATCGTGAACAGCATCTTCAACAGCTTCAGAAATCGCAATGCCCAGAGAGCCGGGAGTATTCGGCATTTCTTGTAAAACTTTGCGGCCGAATTCAGTATCAGGACTGGGACTGGCGACACAATTTGCGCCCCAGAGTTCCATCATCAATTTGCGGAAAGGTTTTTGATCAAAACTGATGCGTACCATGTAAACTTTGCATTCAATCCCAAACTGGCTGCACGCGTATGCCAGCGCCGAACCCCATTGGCCCGCGCCTGTTTCAGTTGTGATTCTTTTTATTCCGAAAACTTTATTATAGTAGGCCTGCGGAACCGCTGTATTTGGTTTGTGACTGCCGGCAGGACTTAAACTTTCATCTTTGTAATAGATTTTGGCAGGCGTTTTGAGGAATTTTTCAAGCCGTCTGGCCCTGCGAAGAGGTGCAGGCCGCCATTGGTACAAAATATCGAGAACTTCAGAAGGTATATCGATCCAGCGATTAGTGCTGACTTCCTGCTCGATAATGTTCATTGGGAAAACAGGCGAGAGCATATCCGGCGTAATTGGTTTGCCGTTTGGACCAAGCGGAGGCTGAAGGTTTGGCAAATCAGCAGCTAGATTGTACCATTGTTTGGGTATGTCTTTTTCGCTTAATTGTATCTTTACTTCTTCCATCACGTTCTCCTAAAAAAGCAGAAAATACAAGCGGCATTATACCATATTTTAGAGTTTCACGACCGAAAAAATAATTTATTACTTGCTAAATCCTATCTATATTATATAATATATTCAAAATTCTTATGGAGAAAAAAAATGAAAAATTATTTAATTCTTGGAACCGTTTTAATTTTTTTCATTTCAAACACATTCGGACAAATTGTAAGAATGAATTTTAGCGGAAATGTTAAGAATATTTCCATAAGTGACCCTCAAATCAGCTTTGATTCTTCAATTCACATTGGGACAATAATGACCGGCTATGCAGAATATGATATCAATCGGTCTCGGATATCCGGCAGTATGATGGATAGTACTTATGCGTTGAAGTCATTTTATATGAGCATCGGTAATTTACAATCATGGCACAAAACAGATTCATCGCACTTCGCAACAATTAGATCGCAATGCTCAAATATCTGGCCTGTCACATCATCTGGAGATTCAAGCTATCGTCTTTGGTCAGGAGGCGAAGACAGGCAAGGCGATATTTATTTTAATGGCACAGCAACTCCAATTAGTGATTTTGTATGGAGAGCTTTTGGTTTTCAGATAATTATTCGAAGTAATAACATGGTATTTTATGATAATCTATTACCAACGCCTGATACTTTCGCTGGTTTGCAGGTATTTGACGCAGAAAAAAGTTTTTACTTTTCGAACGATAGCGGAGTCAATGATTTTGTTATATCGGGCGACATAACAAGCTTTAACCTTATACCAGAGCCTGCAACAATAGCTATGCTGATAATCGGCGGATTCCTCGCAAGGAAATGGGAAAAATAATCAGGATAATCCTCTCATATAGTGATAATATCGCTAAAAATCCGTCTATTACAATTTCATACCGAAATAATTTTTCGCATTATTGAAACTGATATTCTCAACCATTTGGCCGAGCAATTTTATGTCATTTGGAATTAGGCCTTGTTTGACATCGTTGCCGAGCATATTGCATAAAATTCTGCGGAAATATTCATGCCGCGGATACGACAGAAAGCTTCTCGAGTCCGTCAGCATGCCCACAAACCTGCTTAAAAGGCCAAGATTCGATAAAGCTGTGATTTGTTTTTCCATGCCGTCTTTCTGGTCGAGGAACCACCAGCCCGAGCCAAGCTGCATTTTACCGGCTACAGAGCCATCCTGGTAACAGCCGATAATTGTACCAAGCATCTCATTATCGCGAGGATTAAGATTGTAAAGGATTGTTTTCGCAAGTTTGTTCTGTGAATCAAGACGGTCAAGGAATTTCACAAGCGGTCTACCGATTTCAAAATCGCCGATCGCATCGAAGCCGGTATCAGGGCCAAGAAGTTTGAATAAACGTGTGTTATTATTTCTCATCGCGCCGAAGTGGAATTGCTGCACCCAGCCCTTTTCAGCGTCCATTATAGCAAATTCATAGAGCATTGCGGATTTGAATTTCAATGCTTCCTTTTTCTCCAGTTTTTTATTATGTCGAATTTTCTCAAATATTTTTTTGATATCGCTGTGCGTATAATCTTCAGCATACGCAGTCTCAAGGCCATGATCACTCAAACGGCAGTTATTCTCGTGGAAGAAATCATGACGTTTGCCAATAGCAGCGATATAGTTATCGAAATTTTTAATATCTATGTTCGTGATTTCGGCAAGCTTATCAATCCATTCATTCATGGCTTTAAGATTTTCAACAGCCATGCCTTTATCCGGCCGCCACGCTGGATATACTTTTATTTCAAAACCGTCTGTTGCGATTTTTCTGTGCTGGCTTAAGTTATCAATTGGGTCGTCTGTTGTGCAAACAAGAACAACATTCATTTGCCTCATAATTCCGCGTGTGCTGAATTTCGGAGTCTTTAACAGCTCGCAGCATTTGTCATAAATTTCCCTGGCGGTGTCAGGCGAGAGCAATTGTGTAATGCCGAAAGGTTTTTTAAGCTCCATGTGCGTCCAGTGAAAGAGCGGATTGCGCAGGCAATGCGGGACAGTTTGCGCCCATGCCTGGAACTTTTCAAAATCGGATGCGTCGCCCGTGCAGAATCGCTCATCAATTCCGTTGGTCCGCATCGCACGCCATTTATAATGATCGCCATAGAGCCAGATTTGCGTTATATTTTCATATTTGGCATCAGTCGCAATTTGTCCAACCGGAAGATGGCAATGATAATCGTATATAGGGCATTTGGCCGCATGCTCATGATAGAGTTTTCGGGCTGTTTCTGTTTCCAGCAAAAAATCTTCATGTATAAATTCAGAAGTCATATCAATCCCCTTTTCAAAGAGTAATAAAAAACCCCGTCATTAGTGATGACGGGGCTAATTATTTTCTTTATTTTAAACCCAAAGCTTTTCGCAGTGGTTTAACCATATCGGTTTTTTCCCACGTAAATGAATCGCCTGATCTGCCGAAATGACCATGATAGGAAGTAACGGCATAAATCGGACGTTTTAATTTAAGATGGTCAATGATACTCTTTGGAGTAAGCGGGAAAACTTTCTTTATGGCTTTTTGCAAAAGCTCTTCGCTTACTTTCGCTGTACCCTGCGTATCAACATGAACTGAAACAGGCTCTGCTACACCAATCGCGTATGATAACTGAATTTCGCAAACATCAGCCAAGTCGGCAGCGACAATATTCTTTGCCACATATCTTGCCATATAGCTTGCCGAACGGTCGACTTTAGACGGGTCTTTACCGCTGAAGCATCCGCCGCCATGAGCACCCATTCCGCCGTAAGTATCAACGATAATTTTTCTGCCTGTCAGGCCGCAATCGCCTTTCGGGCCGCCAATTACAAATCTGCCTGTCGGATTGATATGGAAGATAATATTTTTATCAACCATTTTTTTCGGGAGCACTGGCAAAATAACTTTCTTAATTATTTCGCTGCGAAGTTTATTATATGAGATGTCCGGCGAATGCTGTGTTGAAACCACGACCGTGTGAATTCTGGCAGGTTTGCCATTTTTGTATTCGACAGTAACCTGGCTTTTGCCATCCGGCCTGAGCCATTTCATTTTGCCGCTTTGACGCATTTGAGCCAGTTTGGCACAAAGATTATGAGCCATCTGGATTGGCATTGGCATAAGCTGCGGCGTTTCTTTGCATGCGAAGCCGAACATGATACCCTGATCGCCCGCGCCCTGCTCTTTGTGCAGCCCCTGACCTACAGTAACGCCCTGTGAAATATCCGGACTCTGTTTTCCGATTCCAACCAGAACCGCACAATTATCATAATCGAAACCCATCATCGGGTCGTCATAGCCTATTTCTTTTATCGTCTGGCGAACAACCGCAGAAACATCTACGACCGCTTTTGATGTAATTTCGCCGGCGACCAAAGCCATGCCTGTTTTAACGAGGGTTTCACATGCAACCCTGCTTTCCTTATCCTGTGCAAGGTGCGCATCCAGAATTGCGTCTGATATATGATCAGCAACTTTATCCGGATGGCCCATTGTTACAGATTCGCTTGTAAACAGATAATTGCCGTTTTTCATTTTGTTAAGATTCACTTTTGCATTCGACATTTACTTCAAACCTCCTTGGGTTAGTTGTCCTGCTGTTGATTCAGCTGCCAGTTATATTTTAAATATTCGATTATATATGTTCTTTGTTTTAAATACTGCGAATTTGCCTCTGCTACAAAATCCTTAATAAAATTCAATATTGCACGGTCGACAGGGGCTCTTTCCCTGAAAAGTTTATTTGTTCCGTAACGCTTTACAAAAACATCTTCATGCCATTTGTACATTTTGAAAATCGGCGATACGCGAACAATATTGTGATCCTGGTCGATTTGCAGACCGTCAGGTCTTGCGAAATAATTGCGAACCTGTTCGTCAAGCTGTTTGTCAAGCACCTTGCCTATAAATGGTTCATTTCGCAAAGCAGCGCTGCTGACTGTTCCGTAATTTACAGCAAAACAAATTCTCGGATCCTCGAAGCGGGCAAGAAGAGCGTCTCTTTCAATTTCATCCAGTGTATATTGAATCCCCATAATCATGAAAAACATTTCATCGCGAAGACCTTC
>JBDKUM010000052.1:0-2315 GCA_039679715.1 Phycisphaerales bacterium | reverse complement strand
TTTTACTTTTACTGGCGACACTGCTTATCGTTGTGCCGGTTGGTTTAATAGTGATAATCATCATTCAAAAAGGTATTGGCGGAATAAGCTGGCAATTCCTGACTGACGTTCCGAGAAAAGGAATGAGAGCGGGCGGAATCTTTCCTGCTATCGTTGGAACCATTTACCTGGTAACAGGCGCGATTATATTCGCCCTTCCAGTCGGCCTTCTTGCGGCGATATATCTTAGCGAATATGCCAAAGATAATTACCTGACAAGAATAATAAAGCTTTCGATTGTAAATCTCGCGGGCGTTCCTTCAGTAGTTTATGGTTTGTTCGGGCTTGCAATATTTGTAATCTTTTTCGGTTTTGGAACGTCAATCCTGGCAGGCTCACTGACTCTTGGAATCATGATTTTGCCTGTAATCATTACAACATCGCGCGAAGCTCTTGAAAGCGTACCGTATTCATTCAGAGAAGCAAGCCTTTCGCTTGGCGCAAGTAAATGGCAGACAATCAGGCATATAGTTTTGCCAAACGCGATTCCCGGGATTTTGACAGGTACAATCCTTGGGCTTGGCAGAGCCGCAGGCGAAACGGCGCCTATCCTTTTTACAGTCGCTGCTTTCTATTTGCCGCTGCTGCCCAAAAGCCCATTCGACCAGGCAATGGCACTGCCCTATCATCTTTATGTTATCTCTACGCAAGTTCCAAATGTGGATGAAAAAATCAGGTATGGCACCGCTCTTGTTCTTTTGTTTCTTGTATTGTTCATGAATTTAATTGCAATCATAATCCGTTATCAGTTCAGGAAGCAGAAAAAATGGTAGCAATGAATACTAAAATAGAAATAACAAATTTGGATGTATGGTTCGATTCCAGCCATGCGGTAAAGAATCTGAATTTGAAAGTTTATGAAAATGAAATTTTAAGCATAATCGGCCCATCGAACAGCGGCAAAACAACTTTTCTGCGTATGCTGAACAGGCTTAACGAGCTTGACATGAATTTCAAAATCAGGGGCATAGTAAAAATCAACAAAAAAGACATTATGAAAATAAATATTGAGGAACTGCGGAGGAAAGTCGGGATGGTTTTCGCATTGCCTTTGCCTCTTCCGCTTTCGATTTATGATAATGTCGCGTATGGCGCAAGAATGCACGGCATAACAAACAAAAAGAAAGTACAGGAAATAGTACAAAATGCCCTGCAAAAAGCTTATTTGTGGGAAGAAGTAAAAGACAGACTAAGCACTTCCGCATTTAAGTTATCAGGCGGCCAGCAGCAGAGACTTTGTATCGCAAGAACGCTGGCGGTTGAGCCGGAGATAATTTTGTTCGATGAGCCGTGTTCAGGTCTTGACCCGATTTCAACAGCTAAAGTTGAAGAAGCAATGCTGAAATTAAAAAAGGATTATACTATTGTTCTTGTTACGAATAATGTTAAACAGGCTGCGCGCGTCGGCGACAGAACCGCGTTTTTCTTAAACGGCAGCTTAGTTGAAATTGATTCAACTGATAAAATTTTTACAATACCTGCAGATAAACGAACAGACGATTATATTAGAGGCAAATTCGGCTAATCTTTGAAAAAAGACACGGAATAACATTGATACCTTTAGACACGGATTCCGCAACGGCGGAACACTGAAAAAAATGAATATAAAAGTTGAAAATTTAAATCTCTGGTACGGCAATTTTCAGGCGCTGATGAATATTAACGCCGACTTTCCTGAAAAACGAATAACCGCCATGATTGGCCCGTCAGGATGCGGCAAATCGACTCTTCTGCGAACATTTAACCGTATGAACGACCTGATTGAAGGTGTACGGACAACAGGTGAAATCCTGATTGATAATGAAAATATTTTTAGTCCCGAAATGGATATGGTACAGCTTCGTAAAAAAGTAGGTATGGTTTTTCAAAGGCCTAATCCATTTCCGCTTTCGATTTATGAAAATATCGCATTTGGTTTGAAAATTCATAATTCCGTCAATCGCGACATGCTCGATGAGGCGGTGCAGAGAAGCCTGGAGCAGGTTGACCTTTGGAATGATTTGAAAGACAAGCTGAAAAAATCCGCTTTCAGCATTTCACTTGAGCAAAGACAACGGCTCTGTATCGCAAGGCTTGTCGCAGTTAAGCCTGATATTTTGCTGATGGATGAACCATGTTCCGCACTTGATCCGCAATCTACGGCGAAAATTGAAGAATTAATGCGTGAACTTAAAAACAACTATACTATAATAATCGTAACGCATAATATGCAGCAGGCGGCGCGTGTTTCTGATGAAACGGGTTTTATGCTGCTTGGCGAACTGGTAGAGTTTGGC
>JBDKUM010000051.1:0-6778 GCA_039679715.1 Phycisphaerales bacterium | reverse complement strand
GTCTTTTGGGTATGCTCTTCTTTAAAATTCGGCTTCTCCCAGCGTTTCAAGGTGCTTTTAAGCATCTTCGTTGCCAGCAATACTCTCTTTTTACCATTATCTGTCTTCAACTTTCCGAGAGCCTACTATTCTATGTTGTCGATGTAATTGAGGGTGGCATTAAGCACCAGTACCGCCCCCGGTACCTCCCGTCATATCGTTTCGTTTTCTGCAAGCCCATACGGCCAGCGGCTTCAGAACATCCATCCCCATATCAATCAGATTCTCAATGATGCTCATGAGCTCCGTAATCCCCAGGAATGAGTAAATAAACCCTCCAGGTATCTTTGATATGTCACTGCCGAATAGCGCCAGTGACGGAATAATTTTTGAAACCAGGTTGCCGACGATAATCAAAATCAAATAGGCAAATACCTTTAGCGTAAATTGATGCCGCATAGCATGGCTGTTAAGTGCTCCAGTGTGCCAAGATAGATAGAATCCATATAGGATATTGCCATCTACCTGCTGATCATCAATTGTATGCTTTGATATTGCGGCCCAGCGCGTCAGGGTATCGATAGCAACCAATAGCCACAACGCTATGAATGGGGCTTCTAAGCCGCCCACCAGAAACGTAAAACAGGTAACAAAAAAACTGGCAAGTATTTTCATCTGCCAGCATTGGGACAAGCTATCAAAAACTTTTGTAATATCCAACTTCTCACCTCTCCTCTAAAAATAGGCATAATAAAAACCACCATTCACGGTGGCGGCATGGTATTAACCCCCCGAATTTTACTTTGTTGCAGTGGTGCTAATTCCCAGTGTTAACTCATCACGAAAATTAATGCTGTCCGCGAAAGCCTGATCTTGCGTAATCAGAGTAATACTGCCCTGGACCTGTACCGCTGCTGTGCTGTCTGAAATAGGCGTTAGCATAATATTGGTAGTAACCGCGCTCCCGGAATTAAACTCTGTTTTACCGTTTACTTTCATCTTTATAACCATAGTAGACCCCCCCTTAATTTTTAAACTTTTGATTTAGCGTTTGTTGGAGTTGACGGCTCCTTTTTTGCATTAGCTTTTTCCTGCTGCTCTTTTTCTTCCTTGGCAATGGTCTCCTGGAGCCGAGAGACTAACATTTGCTTACGTTGATTGCATTGTTGTAACTGTATTTGCAATCCTTCCATATTTAAATAAATTTTCCCTAACTCCGCATAGATTTCTTGTACTGTCATAATGTTAGATTCCCGTTTTATTATTTCGCCCATGATTGTGCCTCCTTTTATTGTGGAATACTTATCCCGTAGGCGATTACATTAGAATATGATGATCCTCCATCCACGTTTTGTGTCCCATATCCATTAGATAATCCTAGTGTTAATACATTATTGCTTACAACGTGTAAAGCTGGGGCTGTACCTGTTGGTCCTACAGAACCCATATATCCGATTGCAAATAAATAATTGGCTGGGGTTGTTTTATCTACCGCATATAAAACTATTAACGAATTATTATAACGGAATAAGCCGCTGCCGCCTCCATCAGATTTTATTGCATAAGAATTATTAACTATACCCGATATGTTTCCTGTAATTCCATCTATACTAAGTGTGGCAAGATTAGGAGTCCCAGCATTTGTACTACTCCTTGATATTACAAAATCTCCGATTGTATTTACTTCCGAACCTACAGACCAGTTTCTCCTATTGGCACTATCTGTCATATTTCTTATGAACGTACAGGCAAAAGCATTTACTCCACCGTTTACATCTAAGGGATAGGACGGAAATTTTCCTATTCCTACATTCCCATTTTCATCAATCCTAACCCTTTGCAATCCGTTAGTGTAAATATCGAAAGGTTTTGTAGAAAACGTACCAACAATGCCCTCATTATTGGCACCTCCAGGGCCAAGGCGCACATCATAAACGGAGTTATCTGTAACTTGAAACAAAGAATTAGATTTTACTGTTCCCGGAAATACGGGATTCGCCAACGGCGCATATTTCGCGTCAGCCCCCAAATTTGCCAACGCCCCTGCCGCCGTAGTCGCTCCCGTGCCGCCCTGAGCAATCGATAGTGCAGTGGTTAAGCCAGATAGGGACGTAATATCGCTATTGGCACCTTTGGCAGCTTTTGTACCAATTAAATTCAGTACCGTCGTGCTGAAATTCGGGTCATTTCCCAGGGCATTTGATAGCTCATAGATTGTGTCTAGTGCAGCGGGGGCAGAGTTTACTAGGGTTGCTATCGCGCCATCGGTATAGGCGTATACTTCCTGTAATGTTTTCCCACCCAAGGTTACCGCCGCGACAATACCGTCCTCTTTCATGGCCCGCATATTCTCAGCAACGATATTGACTATATCTTTGTATTCAGTTTTTATGCCCCAAGAGCCAGCAGTTATTATGTTTCCGCTATCGTCTCGAACTTCACCTTGTTTATATGCCATATGATCACTTCCCTATAAATTAGTTACATCAGCAAGTAAATAAGAAGAAATCCGATTACACCATAAATTATTATTTGAGTAACCGGAACCTGCTACCCTGATATCACCAGTGTCGATAGTAACGGTTTTTGCAGTGTTATTAATGGTAATTCTTTCCATTGCCATTAATATACCATTGTTATTATAATCATTTCGCCAAGCTATCCCCATTCCCACAGCAACTTTTTTATCCCCCAAGGAATACGTTTTCACCAGATCACTCTTATTTGTAGTATAAAGGTGCTCTCCTGCTATTACGTTTAAGTATTTATTTGCGGAAGAAAAAACAAGAGAACCGCCTCCGCTAAACACTTCTAGACCTAGAGCTGCTCCCGTTGTTGCCGATGGTGGTATTCCAAATACATAGCATTGCAAGGAATCAAGCATCGCCTTCTGATCGGTGGGAACGATAACGATTGAATATGTCGTTTGGTCGTTATCTGGAAAATCTCTATCCGTTTCTTGATAGAACGAACAAGAACCTGATCCGCTATAAGAATAAGCAAACACAAGCTCATTTGTCCCCAATGAAATCTTGTGACCATAGCTAAATGTTCCTCCGTATCCAATCGCATACGCATTTGCAGAAGAACACTGCACCTTCCGTAATAGCTGAAGGTTTTGGTACTTTCCATCTATTAACAATTTATTGTTATCGTTATATACCTCTAACATTTAGTACACCCCATAAGCAAATATTAGTTGAATTTTGTATGCGGTTGAATAAGACCACGTTAAAGTATTGCCGGATTTCTCGATTCGAGGGTATTCTATGGGCTGCGAATTATTAAATGTTCCTGCGCCCATTCCTATGACTGAAATCCATAAATCTCCACCGACTAGAGCGTCATTCGTTAATTGGCCACTGTTTGCTCCGGTGTCAACTATGCCAATATATCTAGTCAATCTATTTGTGATATCAATCATAAGATTCCCACTGCTATCAAACACCTGCAACCCCTGCGACATTATGACCAAACCCCCATTCTTACTCGCAAAACATTATTCGCGTCATAAACCTGAATTAAGTTATCACTGATTTCCGTTCTTGCTCCTGTTGTCGCAGTTCTTAATGTCCCAATTGTTGCTGTAATTGCCGAAAGAGATTCTATGTCCATCTTATCCGCAGTAACAGCCTTTGACTGTATCATTCCTTCTGCGATAATACCGTTGGCAAAGTGTGATTGTGCTGTAATATCCAACAATTCAGCCTTGATTGTTATTACACCGGATGATGATATGTTAATGAGAGCATTGACATCATCCTTAGTGGCGCGTAGTTGGATTGCTTCGGTATTCTGAGCAATAGCAGTGTAAGCTCCCTGGACATTAGACGTAATCTGCGTGATCTGCCCTGCTTGGGTATTTATTTGAGTACTAAGGCTGCTGTTTATACCGTCCTGTGTAGCCTTGTTAGAGGTCACAGTCTGTGTGATTCCATTGATCGTAACATCGAACGATGCTTTATTATCGCTTACCGTTTTGGCTATAGTATCAACCGTGGTTTGATTTGCCTTTAGCGCTATCTGTCCAGCCTGAGTTGATATAGTACCTTCTGCTGTGGTCATACGGCCAGTCAATGCATCTAAAGTCATCTGGTCTGCTTTGAGATTTATTCCTGTAGTCAGATTTGAAATTGCCGTACTATTTGTGCTTACAGTGCCTTCAACAGTGGAAAGTCTGTTCTTAGCATCGGTTAAAGAGGTATTTACCTGATCTAAACTTAACTGGGTAGCAGCAGCATTGGCTTTAGCAACACCGTCAAGGATTATTTTTTCATTTGTTGCTAAGGATTGTACTTCTGCCGCCAGCAATGCCGTGTCAATATAAGCTTTCACTGTCACGTCCTGCGCCGCGCTTAATTCGCCCTCGTCAAAAAGGTCTAAATAGGCTACTTGAACATCGTATATTCCGCCCATGGATTTAAAATTATACGTGTTATTTGGACTGAAATATATCGTTGTGGCCGTACCAGCATTTACATGAACATTTATTCCGCTACAATACTGCGGCAAAGCATCACAACTCACGACAAAGCCCTGCACCACCGGTGTTACTTTCACGTTTGTTGGTGCTGCCGGTTTTGGCTTATTCCAAGTGGTATAGGCGGCAGCAGAATATTTGTCTGCCGTGTTATGATGATAGGCATACAATGTGCCGGAACGCGCAGGCAATGTAACTATTGCCTTATTTGCAGTTGTTTTAGAAATTTTTCCAGTATCAGTACCTGTATTTTTGTCAGTTCGAATCTCGGTAAAATCAACATCGTTCTGGCTGGCTTTATCCCAGGAAACTGTGGCAACATCGGTTATTTTTATCTGCAAGCCTGTAGGTGCGTACGGCTGATAGGTTTTACCCTCAATGGTGTAGCTTTTCGTAGTTGCAGTATCAAATTCCGGCTTCAAATCATTTTTTGTAACCGCTACAACACGCACCGTATAAGTATCGCCTTTAATCAAGTTTGGAATAGTAATATCCTTGATGCCATTTCCTGCATACTTCCAGCCTTGTAGAGCATTTGCCAGCTCATCGTAGGCCGTACTGGCTAGATCATCTGATATTGGCAGGAGTTCATCCGCTGCTGGATTATTTGATTTGTAATATATTTCAGAATGGGTATAAGCCGTGGTATCTGGTGGGGTAAAGGTTACCTGTAAATCAATCAATACAACGCCATTGCCCTGGTCTCTGAAATGCTCAGCAAATTCAATATCGGTTACATTATTTGGAAGCACAGCATTTAATATATGCTCATGAGCGTTCACATCAGCCAAAGATTGTTCTGCACCGCCATAAACATTAAATGATGTTAGTTTAATATAAACTTTATTTCCAATATCTGATTTATCAAATGGATATTTAAATAGCGCATCATCACAACGGACAAATGCGCTTCCAGCAGCATGAGAAGTTATTTTAGTATTATATGCTCCACGAACAAGGCCGGTTAAGGTATACCTGCCAGCAGCAACCAACGTAGCCGTCGTATAGGTGATTGCCTCGCCGTCCACCCAGCAGATGGTTCGCAGATTTTGTGCATCTTCCGTGGTACCGCTTTGGAGTTGCTCCCTAGCGTCATTTAGCTGTACGGTTATGGAAGTATCCGCTGACGTTATCGCAGCCGCTACGGTTCCATAACGTGCCGGGTTGTTTATTTTCCCGACGTATTTATATGTGGTATTAGCATCACTCAGCCATATGCTGCACCCGCCCCAACTATTCTCCCCGCTTACGGCCATCCATGTTTCAAGTCCCGTCGTTGTCATTTCTGCCGGTGGTTCGAAAATTATAGGGGCATTGGTATTACCTGGTGGCACATTAAAATCAATAAACGGTCGTTCCGCCTCATGAACATCATAGACAGCCGCCGAATATTTACCGCGCGGGATACCGAAGGCTACAATTTCTATTTCTTCATCGTTCACTTCTTCCCATGAATCCACTATTACCGGCTGCTTAGTGATTCCCAACGCAGCATCGGTGATGGTTAGCAGGTCACCTGGCTCCAGCACGGAAAAAGTCCAATCAAGGTGAAATGTATATTTATTTCGACGGGTTAGGCTATTCAGCGCCTTTGTTCTGGCTACATAGGAGGCTCTTGCTTTCGTATGCAGAAAATGCATGGTCAAAGAGTCAGCCGGACGCAGGCCGCGCTTATTTACATCTACTAAAACCTGTTCATCCACTGTTTCCGATTCGTAGGAGTTGGCCCGATTCAAAAATTCAATGGTGTACTGGTTATAGGCTTTTCCGTCCGGTACCCGCTCAAAGCTGACCAGCAGTCCGTCATCCATGGGTAGAAAGTCGTCTGCCGTCAGATCATAGAGTACGGTGGTATTCGGGGTATAGGTGGCACCGTTGCCGGTGATTGATTCCATGCACAAAGGTACAAATTTCACTTTGTCTTCGGACAGGAATACTGCCGTATCCAAGGCACTACAAAAGTCATTTATGATCTCATCTGCTTTCTGGTTACTGTCTGGTGGTAGGGAAATTAATATATCAGCAGCTTTGGCATAAGTTCGTACCCGATCTAATCCGATAGAATCAATGGTGTCACCGATATTTATACCATTGAGCGAATCAGAGCTAATATATTTTATTGCGTCTGCCGGGTTGGCATCTATTCCGTCACCGGTATCCAATAGCATTCCTTTTAATTCAAAGTTCAGCGTCGGCAGGCTATTGCTATTTCCCAAATTCACGACACCGGCAACATAGGCCAACCCGCTATACGGCAACGCTTTTGCCGGGTATTTCCCCTGTGTATATGTCCATGGAGCCTGCCCATATGCTCCATTA
>JBDKUM010000050.1:0-11138 GCA_039679715.1 Phycisphaerales bacterium | reverse complement strand
TCTTAAGGTAGATACAAGCATCGGCGATAGCTGGATGGAATAAATTAAAAACTAAAAGTGAAAAGTGAAAAACTGTTGAATCCCGACTTTGTCGGGGAGCTATTTTAATAAATTAATTAGCGATTTTGCGTTATAGACGGCGTAAGCATTTAAATCATTGTTGAAATAAGCATAACAATATTTCACTTTTTTGCTGTTTTTCTTAATCCAGAGTGCCCATTCTTTTAGAATTTCATCTGGATATGTTCCGCCATACTTGCCGGTTGTGCCGTGAAAACGTATATAGATCATATCGCTTGTTAAAACTTTCGGCGTTTGAAAATCGCCCATATCGTAAATGCAGAAAGCGATATTATTATCCGCCAGAAGTGAAAAACAATCATCGCTGTGCCATGTATGATTGCGAAATTCAAACACTAATTGTTTTTGTTTTTTCAGCAATGGCAGATAGTCTTTCAAAACTGATAAATCTTTTTTAAAAGAAGGCGGAAACTGAAATAATATAGGGCCGAGCTTTTCTTTTAATTTTGAAATCGTTTTCATAAAATCATTCGTCTGCTTCTCTACATTTTTCAATTTCCGCATGTGTGTGATGTAGCGGTTGACCTTGACAGCGTAAATAAAATCATCAGGGCTTGTCTCATACCATTTTTTTATGCCTGAATCGGTAGGGAAGTGATAGTACGAACTGTTGATTTCCACTGTTTTGAAATTTTCAGAGTAGAATTTGAACCATTTTGTTTTTGCCAATTCTTCAGGATAAAATTTTCCGAACCAATGCTTGTAGAACCAGCCGCTGGTGCCGATACGAATTTCGCCGCTTGTTTTTGTCTTCGACATAAAGTATATTTAAATACCAATTGGTATAATTACTCTCGCGTTGTAAAATTTGTAAATTCTTAACAGGCTTCGCTTTACCCGCGGAGTAACGCATGAGTGTTCTAGGATATGTATAACCGCTTTATATGGAAAAATTTATGGGAAATTTCCCCGAAAATTTAGCGAAAATACTTATATTTGCCGGAGTTACGTTGATTTTGGCCGGTACCGCCTTTTATGTGCTGGGCAAAATGGGTGTGTTTCGACTGCCGGGAGATATGGAATGGGGCGGGAAAAACTGGAAAGTTTATTTTCCAATAACATCTTCAATTATAATTTCAATTGTACTTACGCTGATTTTCTGGCTTGTCAGCCATTTTAGAAAATAGAACATGATACACCTCTTTAAGGATAAATATTTTATTCGCCTCTGCGTCGCGGCTTTCCTGATGTCATCCTGTCAGCAGTTGATTTGGATAGTAATGCCGTTTGTTGTTAAATCTTTGAACGGCAGCGATACGGATGTCGGCCTTTGCTTTATGGCTCAAATGGGGGTTTATGTCTGCTTTTGTGTTTATGCGGGAGTTGTAGCGGATAGACTGCGGCCTCGAAAAGTGCTTATTATCAGTTCGATTGGGCAGGTGCTTGTTACAATCGGAATTTTTGCGGCGATTTGGTTTAGGACTAAACTAGTTGTCAGCCCAATATATCAGCTTGTTTTTCTGATGTCCCTAATCGGTATCATTACCGCTTTTTACTGGCCTGTCATGATGGGCTGGCTTTCGAGAGGACATGAAGGAGCTGAACTTACCCGGCGATTTGGTTTTTACAATGTTTCATGGGGCTCGGCGAACATGCTGCTTCCAATAGCGGGCGGGTACCTGATGGAAATCAATTACCTGGTTCCGATCGCATCGGCGGCAATGTTTATGGTTTTTGGTTTGATTGCAGTTTATGACATGCCAAGTCCGGTCAGGCAGCCAAAAGCTGATATTAACCAGACAAGTGAAAATCTTATCGAGCAGCTAAATCCTTTGAACAGGCAATTTGTCTGGATATCAAGAGTTGCGCTTCTTTGTGTATATATTTGTGTAGGGATGTTTCGCAGCCAGCTTGGAATTCTGTACAAATACGAACTGGGATTCGGCGAATCTATTTTCGGCTGGTCGGTTGCGGTCATGTGCCTGCTGAATGTAACAATTTTTTTTATCATGGGCAAAAGCCATTTCTGGCATTATAAAAAAGGCTGGTACATATCTTCGCAATTTCTCATGGTCGTCAGCATGGCAATTGTCATATTTTCACGCAATTTGTTCATACAGCTTTTCGCGGTTGCAATAGCAGGTTACGCGTATGCTGTCGTTTACAGTTCGCATCAATATTACTGCATAGCAGGAGGCAGAAGACGTGCGGGCCGAATGGCAATTCATGAAACAATCATAGGCGCAGGGTACGCAACGGGTTCTATTGTTGGCGGTCTTATCAGCGATCATTTTGGCAGATTTTGGCCGTACATTTTCGGCAGTGCGTTAATTTTGGCAGGTGGTGTTATTCAGTATATAGTATGGTTTGCGCTGGATAAAAAAGGTCAGGGTTCTTCAAAAGCGAAAACGTCTTTTTTGACATCGCCGACGTAAAACCTGCCATCGTTGTAGATAAAATTTAAAATCGTATCGATTTGACTGATTGAGAATGTCCGGTCATTTGATACAACCGCAAGGCCTATTACAGCCATTTGTTTATTGTCCATTCTGTCGACTTCGGAAGCTGAAACATTGAAGCGGCTTTTAAGCCTGCCGATAACACTTTTCACAATCATTCGTTTTTCTTTCAGCGTTCCAACCCCATGCAAATACAGAATGATTTTTGCAGTTGCGGTATACATAATAAGAACATTATATTACGAGAAATCAAAAAAGATAGTGTCCAAAATACTATTGTATATGATTTTTGATTACCACCAAAGTTTTTGGTTTTTGGGTTATATTTTCCATTGACAATTCAAGACATTGTGAATATTATTTTGTTTCTGGATTATAGACAAATGACAGCAATGTCCTTATTTATGAGAGAGAGTGTTTTATGATTAACAGAATCAATTCACATATATTTGGCATAATTTACTTGTCAATTATCACCAGCACTATCAGCATCTATGCAAATATTTTAACGGTAAGGGAAGAATATGACGCACAGCAAAAATTAATACAATTAGAGCGTTCGACAGATGAAGAGGATTATGTTCTGGCTAAATGCATTTTAGAGAGTTTTCAAAGGGATTGCAAAAAAACTGATTTCTATAAGAATTATTCACGGAAAATTAACGAGCTATCACGAAAGATAAAAAAAGAAAGTAAAAAAATAAAGTTCGATGACAAGATTGAATATATTTATATTCCTCCACGACCCGAAACGAAAATATGGCAGGAATATACAGCAAGGGCTGAAAGAGTCATATCAGAAGAAAAAGACAAAATCGGAATAACAATATTGCGGGTGATTTTTGAAGATTCTGATAGTGAAAATCCTTTGATACAATGTAAAAACGAAAATGATCTGTATGCGCATATTTACAACAGAGGCGGTTATTCGCCAGCGGATACTGTTCAAAGCGGTGAGCCTGTATTTATAGGGTCAAATTTCTGGAGGCAGCATAAAGCTGATTCGAATGATAAAAATCTTTTTATCACAGCCAACATAGCTATAGAAGGCATATATCATTATCCAATTGAACTTAAAATGACAGTTCAAAGAGATAAAGTTATTCCATATGGCGAAATTATTGTTCGTTCGGTTCCCAAAAAATTCTGCGGCAATCTTAAAGTAAATGTCGTTACAGAAGAAAATTGTAAAATAAATAGTGGAAGTGCAACATTAAAACGTTTTGGATTCGCGCAGGGTAAAACATTTCCTCTCGATGATAAAAATAGCTGCATTTTTAACTTTATTGGGCCGGGAAATTATAATGTTGAATTAGCGAGGCATGAAATATTTGAAAGTCAGCTTTATAATGCTTCTATAGATGTCGGTCAAACATCAGAAATAACAATAAAGGCGAATAGACGACGCGTTGTTGCATTTGAGTGGCGTTCGCGAAGATCAAATGAGCCAAATGTCTGGCAAAGCGGTATGCACACTTTTAGAATAAACGATCCATGGCAATCAATAAATGATAGTTTTGTAATGCATTATCCGGCGTTTAGTTTTCGCGATGGACGTGATAAAACATGCACAATAATAGCATACAATGGCAGATTAAAAAGGGTTGATTCGAATGTTCCTTTTGCCGAGATAGGATTTCCTTCTGATTTTGAAGAACGACAAAATAAACAATTTGTCCAACCAATGGCGCCTCTTTCAGTTAAGGAAGGAGATGTTTTTGCATGGCGAAATCATTGGTCTGATCCGCAAAACGGTTTTTTAGAGATGCTAATTCGAATAAAAACAATTTCGTTAGCTGATATTCCTGAAGAGTGCAATAAACTTTCAAATATAAAAACAGATTTAGAAGGTGAACCACCAAAGGAATAGGGATTAATTAAGGGCTAAGGGCTTTATCCTCTTGGGTGGAATTTTTTATGGATATTTCGCAGCCTTTCTTGGTCGACGTGCGTGTAAATCTGGGTTGTAGCGATATCGACATGGCCGAGCATTTCCTGAACGCTGCGCAGGTCAGCGCCGCCGCTTAAGAGGTGCGTGGCGAAACAATGGCGTAGTGTGTGTGTTGTCATTTGGCGAGACAGGCCGCAAAGGCGAGCGTATTTTTTAACTATCCGCCAGATTTCAATTCTGCTCAAAACTTTGCCGGTACGCGAAAGGAAAAGAGATTCTCCACTTTTAGGTTTGACCAGTTTCGGCCTTAACTCTGACAGATAACATTCAATGGCATAAGCGGCTGATTTGTTCAGCGGAACGACACGTTCTTTGCTGCCTTTGCCGAGGCATCTTATATATCCGATTTTCAAATTAACATCACCGATTTTCAAGCCCGCGACTTCACTTGCTCTTGTACCGGTGGCATACAGCAATTCGAGCAGGGCACGATCTCGCAGAGCATACGGCTCATTTTTATCAGGGCATTCCATGAGTTTGGCGACCTGATCTTTGCTGCAAATGACGGGCAGTTTCTGCCAAAGTTTAGGGCGTTCGAGAAAAATTGTTAAATCGTCTTTTACATGGCCTGTCATCATGCAGAATCGCAAAAACATCTTTATCGCTACGACCGAGCGATTAATCGATGCTTCGGCTTTGCCTTGCCTTGATAGATGTTTAGAATAATCGTACAGGTTATTGGTAACGATTTTATCAGGCTGTTTAACTCCTTTTGAATCGCAAAAAATCGCAAAATCACGTAAATCTCTGCCATAGCCCAATATCGTATTGCTGGAAAGACCCGCTTCAACAGTCAGATAGTTTAAAAACGCCTGGATAACCCGGCCAAACGATTGTTCCTGAAGCTTTGTATTTAAATTCTGCACCTGTTTTGACATCTTGGCTTTAACGTCCAATAAACATGATTTCTAAGCAAAAAAACTGAAAATTGTTTCATTGAGATACGGTATATTCGTCAAAATTATAGTCATAACCTTAATAATTTCAGCTTGAGACTATGGGCGGTAGAGTTTATAATCTGGAGTTCATTTAAAGGATTAAAAAATGAGAAAATTAGGCCTATTATTATTCTTCGCCCTGACGGTTGGTTTCATGCAAGGATGCGCACAGCCAAAACAGATTGCACCTGAGCCAAAATGTCTTTCCGGCACAGACCTCGAAGCCGCTATGAAAGCATCTGAATTTACACTTGTTAAAATGAATTTTGTAATCGATAAGTCTGACGCGAATTTGGCAGTGATGACGACAAAGCCTTTGACGGGCGCTCAATTTTTCGAATTTTGGCGAAAGGATAATGTCGGCAGGTACAATACCGCTTTTTCAAGCATTCACACTCTTCGCAGGACTGTAGAACTTGGATTTACTCCGGGCCAGGGACAAACCTGTATCGTCTGCAAAGTTAAAACTGAAATGTTGTCGATTCCTGAAAAAGAGATTGATAGTGCAGGAAGAGCATATTCGATGTTCTCAAAAAGTGACGATACAGAACTGAATCTTGCTCTGAATGAAGAGCAGCGTAAAAAAATGGATTGGATTGATATGGGCAGAGATAACCTGCTCGAAAAATCCATACTCGATAGAATTGAAAAGCAGATTCTTAAAACAACTATAAAGAATAATAAATAAACTTCACAGGAGGTCTACCAGGATGAACGTACTTGTATGCGGAGGGGCGGGCTACATCGGAAGCAATATGGCCGCGTTGCTTTTATCAAGCGGACATAAACCTATAGTTTTCGACAATCTCAGCAAAGGACATAGAGAAGCAGTTAAAAACGCGGAATTAATAGAAGGGGATTTGGCAGATTACGATCTTCTAATAAAAATTCTGCGCAACAGTAAAATTGACGCTGTAATGCATTTCGCGGCATATATCGAAGTCGGCGAATCATGTGCTTTGCCGCTGGAATATTATCGCAATAATTTTTCAAATACCCGCACACTGCTTTCGGCCATGGAAAAAACGGGCGTTCGCAAATTTGTTTTCAGCAGTACCGCCGCTGTTTACGGGATGCCTAAAACTGTACCAATCACCGAAGATTTGCAAAAGGAACCTATAAATCCGTATGGCGAATCGAAGTGGGCAGTTGAGCGGATGTGTCATTTTGAAAGCCTGACAGGCAGACTCAATTACGCGGCGCTTCGTTATTTTAATGCGTGCGGTGCAGGCGGTAACGGCACAATCGGTGAAGACCATGCGCCAGAGTCGCATCTTATTCCGCTTGTAATTGCCGCTGCGATGGGCAAACGCGAAGATATTAAAATTTTCGGAACTGATTACCCGACTGCGGATGGAACATGTATCCGCGATTATATTCATATCGAAGATTTGTGTTCGGCTCATTTGCTTGCATTGGAAAAACTGGAAAATAATTCAGAGCTTGTTTTTAATCTCGGCAACGGAAAAGGCTATTCTGTTAAAGAGGTCATAGAGACTGTTAAAAAGGTTTCAGGCAAGAATATAAAGGTAACTCAAGTTGTTCGCAGGCCGGGGGATCCGCCGGTGCTTACAGCCGACGCATCAAAGGCTATAAAGCAGCTTGGCTGGAAAGTAAAATATCCGCAGCTCGAAAAAATCGTCGAAACCGCATGGTTATGGCACAGCAGACATCCGGAAGGGTACAAAAAATAATGAAAGAGACAAGAAAAGCGACGCTGAAGTTTTTAGAAAACTATAAGATGGATCATCGGAGCATCGATATTGATAAAAATGTAAAGGTTTTTATTGATGAGATGCAGTGTGGACTCGAAGCAAAGAGTTCGCTGGATATGATTCCGACTTTCATAGAAGTAAAAAACGATATTCCAGTTAATAAGCCCGTGCTGGTCATCGATGCTGGCGGAACGAATTTTCGATGCGCTTCTGTCCGCTTCAACGAAAAGAAAGAACCTGTTATTGATAATTTGAAAAAGCATATAATGCCGGGCGTTGAAAAAGAAGTTACGAAGGAAGAATTTTTCGACGTTATGGCGTATTACGTCAGGGATTTGATAAATACATCAGATAAAATCGGTTTTTGCTTTTCTTATCCAACTGAAATCCTGCCGAATAAAGATGGAAAGCTGCTTCGTTTCGCGAAAGAAATTAAAATCAAACAGGTACTTGGTGAAACAATCGGCCAGAATCTGAATCTTGGTCTGCATCGTATTGGTTTGCCTGATAAGCAAGCTATTATTTTGAACGATACTGTCGCGTCATTGCTTAGTGGAATAAAATACAAAAACCGTGTGTTCAGCGGTTATATCGGCTTTATTCTAGGTACAGGCACAAATTGCTGTTATATCGAGAAGAACAGCAATATAAAAAAGAGAAACGATTTGAATTTAAGCGAAAGTCAGATTATTAATTGCGAATCGGGCGGTTTCGGTAAGTTTGAAAAAGGCGAAATCGATACAGCTTTCGATAAATCCACGAGCAATCCGGGTGTGCATGTCTTTGAGAAATTTATTTCAGGCGCATACCTGGGATCGCTTTGTCTTCTGACGCTGCAAACGGCCGCAAAAGATGGTCTGTTCTCAAAGAAAATTGTCGAAGGCATCGCGAATCTGAAAAATCTCGGAACAATCGAAATTAATGATTTTATGTATTATCCGAACGGTTACAACAGGCTTGCGAATATATGCAAAAGCGGAGAAAACAGCGACACTCAAAAAGTTTATTATATTTGTGACTGCCTGATTGAACGTGCGGCAAAACTTTCTGCAATAAACATTTCCGCAATGGCTATTAAATCAAACTGCAATTCCACACCAGACAAACCGATTTGCATCGTCGCTGAAGGCACGACTTTTCATAATCTCAAGAGTTTGAGAAGCAAAACTGAATACTATCTCAAGCAATATCTCGAAAATGAGCTTGAAATTTATTATGATATCATAAACGTTGACAATGCGACGTTGATAGGAGCTGCCATTGCCGGTTTGACAAATTAATTTTTCAATGGAGGATTAAATGAATAGTTTTAAAACTGTTTTATTAATCGGTGTTTTTGTCGTTAGTTTTGTTTATGCTCAATCCTCACCTGTAACCGTAAATGAGAAAATCCAAAAGATAGCATTATATAAAAATGGATTTGGTTTTTTCGTCTCGCAAGTTGAATGCCCTAAAAACGAGACTTCTTTTGTGATAATCCCTCCCGCGGCGCCGTCACACGGTACTTTCTGGGCTATTTATTCGCCATCAATAGAGCTTGAGAGTATTACATCGAAAGAGGTTTCTGTAAATTTTACAACGCCGGTTTCGTCTATACCGGAACTGCTTAAAGCAAACATTGATAAAGAGGTTTGGCTTAGTTTCGATGATGAAGATAAAAATATTTATGTCGGCACGTTGTTATCATTTTCGGATAATTTGATAATTCTGAAAAATGATAAAGAAGAATTAGCTGTAAATCCTTCTTCTGTAAAAAAAGTTAAATTTGCAAATGGAAAAGTAATAAAAACTCAGGCCGCTAAAGATAAATCTTTGCAATATGAATTTAAATTAGCTAAGCCCGCGAATGGTAAAGCGATAACATTATGCTATCTGGCCAAGGGAATCGTATGGACTCCCAGCTATATGATAAATCTATCCGAAGACGATAAAGCTGCCATATCCGGACAGGCACTTATTTTTAATGAGATTTGCGATTCGAATGATACTGAGATTCAGCTTATCACAGGTTTTCCAAATCTTAAGTTCGCTGATATTATAAGCCCAATGGCAAAAAAAGAGAACATAGCTCAGTTCCTGCAATCCATAGTAAGAAGTCAAAAGGAATTTGGATTCAACGCTGGTATTACATCGAATGTAATGATGCAGTCACGGGAAAGTAAGTACAAATTCGAGCAAGAATTTGCCGGCCCTGATTATGGCTTGGCCACAGGCGGAATAGCTGCAGAAGATTTATTTCTATATCCATTGAAAAATATAAAATTATCCAAAGGACAGGTCTCATATCATCCGCTTTTTACGGAAACATTGGAATACAAACACATCTATCAATGGGATATACCTGATTATATCAACCAATTTGATCAATATTATCATCAGCAGCCTAAAGATAAAGAACAGCAGGAAATAGTGTGGCATAGTCTGCGAATGAAAAATTCCACGAAAGTTCCATGGACTACGGCACCGGCTGAAATTATAAAAGACGGCGTGATTATCGGCCAGGATAAAATTAGTTATACACCTGTTAACGGCAAAACTACGCTTAAAATCACGCAGGCTCTTGATATTAAGGCAGAACAAATTGAAATTGAAACTCAAAGGCAAAGAGATGCTTTGCATATGTACGGCAACTCTTATGACCTTATAACGTTAACAGGTAAATTGTCTTTGAATAATTATAAAAATCAGCCTGTAACACTCGAAATTCAGAAAACACTTTCTGGAGAACTGAAATCTTCCGACCCGAATGCAAATATTGAAAATCTCGCGGCAGGCCTTAGCCGTATGAATGCGACAAGAATATTAAGATGGACAATCGAACTTGAGCCAAAGGAAAAAAAGGAACTAAACTACATTTATGATGTTTATGTCCGGCGTTAATAAGCTAAAATTTCTTCAAGAATTTCAGCCGCCGATTGAACAAATTTCGGGCAATTTGATTTAGTCACATTATTCTTTTTTGCATATTCCATGCCGTCTGGTGTGCTTAAATCACAGCCTAATAGTTCTGTACAGCCGATGAATTTATGACGTGCTTTGAATTTTTCAGCGAATTCGTTTGCCATTTTTATATTGTTCATTTTCGCAGCAACATCACCAGCCTTGATTCTGCCGTATTTCAAACCGATTACCATCAACGCACCCGTTACAGCGCCGCATGTCTGGTTAAGGTGCATACCGCCGCCGAAAGAGCTGCTGATTTTTAATGCAGTTTCTTTGTCAAGATTGAATCGCTCGGCAAATGCCGCAAAAATCGCCTGCGAACATGAAAAACCTTCTTTTTGCAGTTCCAATGCTTTTTCAGTTGAATTCATACTTATTCCTTACTATTAATTTCTAATATTGCTTTCTGAAAAAGATCGGCAAGACCTAGTTTGCTTGCCCACGTATTTAAATAATCATAATCGAGTCGTTGTTTTTGGACCATTAAAACACCTTTAACGTCTGACCACTGACGATCTGAAATGCAATCTGCTGCTTTATACCACTTAAGTTTTAACAGAATGACATCTTCCGGCGAAGCTAAGGAAAATTCTTTTTCAATAGATTCATCTATTTTATTCTTAGAGCCTCGACAGATTAGTTGATTTTCAAATTCACTGCTGGGGATAAATATATCTATTTTGAAGACTGTATCCAGGTGTATTATATTGAAGCTGCTTTTTGATCTTACAGCCGCATACATGGCATCTTTGCTTACATAAAAAATCTTATTCAATTTTTCATAAAGCTTTTCAACAATAGTTAATGAAATTAAGGCAGTAATATCTGCATCCTGGGTAAAGCGGGGTGTACCGAATATTGAACTTGCGACAGAACCGCCGATTGCGTATCCGATCTTGAATTCATCAAAGATATCTGTCAACATCTCAATAATTCGGGCTTGTTGCAGCTCAGCCATTTAGTTTTCTTTCGATAAATCTTTTATATAGCTCCTCGCCTAAATGTTCTTTAGTCCAGATTTGCTGTACCTCTTTTTCAGTTGCGTTGGGATATCTCATTCTGATACCTGCTCTAGCGAGAGATTGTCCGAAATCGTAAGCATCACAAACAA
>JBDKUM010000049.1:0-11514 GCA_039679715.1 Phycisphaerales bacterium | reverse complement strand
AGAATAGGCGTTGTCGCATAAGTTGAATGAGACCGCTGTAAAAAGGCTAAATGCCTGGCGGAAACTCGGATAGAAGGTTGAACCAATCAGACAAATTTTAAACTTGACAGGTCTGGCTTCATAGAAGGACACAGAGCTCACAGAGTTGCCAAAACCATCATACGTATAACTTGCCACTACCGCTCCGCTGCTATTCGTCATTTGCCTTGTCGTACCTAAACCATCATAATGGTAATAGCTATTTGCACCCGATCTATACATCGATATCAAATCATTACCGTACGTATAAACCGCCTGCACCGCACCGGCATTATCAGTCTCCATCAACACCTGCGTAAGTCCCATACCAACATCATTTATATATTTGGTTTTCACGCCATTATCTTGTCTTTCGTTTTAGCAAATTTAGCGTATGTCAATCCTGATAAGACAATAATGATAGGAATTCCAAGTAAAGTAAAAACTGTTAAAGCATCAAATTTGGGAGGCCGTGTAGTTATCATCGGATACATATACCAACCAATATAATATATTCCTGACAATATAAAGCCTGTGATTATTGGTTTTCCTATCCATCTGCCGCCTAAAATTCCAATTACGCAAAAAACAACACATAGTTCAACGATTTGATTAGACAATAAATAAAGATAGTAATAAATCTTGCTATTAAAAGATTCCAAATACATCAACATCGAATTTACTGCCCATGCCAAAAATGTATCAAAAATAATAGCAAAAATTAGAACAACTAAACTTTTACAAATATATTTAATTTTTGCCATATTATTATTCCTCTAAATCTTTAGCTGTACATTTTGCAACGCATTGTGTAAGATCGAATCTAGCTTTGTGCATACACAGAATATATCCCACAACCGCACCAACAGGATTTAATCGCAAACAATCCGCCTCAAATTCTGCTCCACAGATACCAACATCAATCTTATAGATTTTATTACAAGTTTGTAGACAAGTTAGCAACCCAAAGGGATCAGTATGATTCGTAGGATTATTTTTGACATATTCATACAAATTCTTATTATAAAAAAACCGATCAAATGGAGCAAAAGGATTATTGCGGCGACCATCAACCAATACTCCCAGTGGATCCGGTGTCAAAAATCTTCCAACACTCACATTATAATACCTTGCCCGCAGAAAGACGAGATTATCCGCTTCCGCATACTGCTGCTCGCCTGTAAAGCCATAGGTGTTAGCCACTGTACCACTTGACGCTACGACATTGCCATATCCGTCGTAAGTATAACTTTTCACAACTGCACCAGCTGAATTCGTCATTTGCCTTACCGATCCTAAACCATCATAATGGTAATAACTATTCGCACCAGCCTTATACATCGATATCAAATCATTACCATACGTATAAACAGCCTGCACCGCACCGGCATTATCAGTCTCCATCAACACCTGTGTAAGTCCACGCCCGACATCATTTATATATTTGGTTTTCACGCCGCTTACCGTTTTGTTTATTCTATTGCCGGCACCATCATACTGATAAACAGTTGTCCCCGCAGAATCAGTTACAGACACAAGCATATTTCGCCAGTCCCAGGCATAAGTTGTGGTACTGCCGCCGACTGCTTTAGACGTCAAATTGCCGTTATTGTCGTAATTATATGCGGTTGTGACGCCGTTTGTCAATTCAGCAGTCAATTGATTATCATTGTTATAAGTATACGTTGTTGTAACAGCGTTTTTTACCATCTGCGTCCTGTTGCCGACCGCGTCATACTCCTGTGTGATAGTAAATGGATTTTATAAATTTTTCTGTTATTGTTATGGTATTTTTGAGAACATATAAAATATGATTAAGATTAATAAATAGCCTGCAATCATCAGAATTTCACCTTGTATCAGGCTTTTATTTGATAAGCTTATTATCAAAATATAAGGAATTATTAAGATCGTTGGCGCAAGATAGCTAATTAACCAGCTTTTTCTTTTACTTTTTTCTGGCCACACCATCCAGCATTCGAGGCTTATTATAATCATATGAATAGTAATGAGAATTGCCGCTGCTTCGAGCAATTCATTTTCAATTAAGTATTTACATAAATAAACTGTGATAATAATTCCTATTGTCAAAATCAGTTGTTTCAATTTGGATTTTTCTTTCATATACGGTCATAATCCTAGTATTTTACAATCAATATTTATCACATAATTCTTTGCATTTATTAGCTAAAGAATGGCAAAGCATGCCACATGGTCCTCCAAGTACTGGACAAGCACTTCCTGCATATCCACATGCTCCCATGCAAGCTATTTCTGCAAGAGTGCAACTTAATTTACAATTATAAACATCACCTGGACCTTCATCAAAGCCAAATGGAGGAACGCCAGGAAAAGGAGCATATTTACCATTATGCCCCGGGGGTAGCCAAGGAGAATTACTTGGCGGTTCGGTAGGAGGTGTGGGCGGAAAAGATATTGGGGGATGACCAGGCCATGGCGAGTACCCTAACAATCCTGAAGGGTCTCTAAATCTAACCGGATTATTTTTCACATAAGCATATAAATTCAATCCACCTCTATACCCAATCGGATCTCTGCTCATAAATCTGCCATAACTTGGCGAATAATATCTTGCTCTTAAATAAACCAAATGATCCGCTTCAGCAATCTGCTGCTCGCGGGGAAAGCCGTAAGTGTTAGCCACAGAGCCGGAAGACGCAATAACGTTGCCAAACCCATCATAAGTATAACTTGCCACAACTGCACCAGTTGAATTCGTCATTTGCCTTGTCGTACCTAAACCATCATAATGGTAATAGCTATTTGCACCCGATCAATACATCGATATCAAATCGTTCCCATAACTATAACTTGCCTGCACCACACCGACATTATCAGTCTCCATCAAAACCTGTGTTAATCCGTGTCCAACATCATTTATATATTTTGTTTTCACACCGCTTACCGTTTTATTTGCGCGATTGCCTGCACCATCATACTGATAAACAGTTGTTCCCGCAGATTCGGTTACAGACACAAGCATATTTCGCCAGTCCCACGCATAAGTTGTGGTACTGCCGCCGACTGCTTTGGACGTCAAATTGCCGTTATTGTCGTAATTATATGCGGTTGTGACGCCGTTTGTCAATTCAGCAGTCAATTGATTATCATTGTTATAAGTATACGTTGTTGTAGCAGCGTTCTTTATCATCTGCGTTCTGTTGCCGACATCGTCATATTGATAAGTTATTGAATAAGCATTTGTGCCGGTTCGTGCTTCGCTTGTTAACTGATAAATATCATCATATTGGTAAGTTACGAGCGAACTGTCCGCTTCCGTTACTGTCAATCTATTGCCAACATCGTCATAAGTGTAAGTGTAAGATGATAATGTCGCATCCGAAGAGTCTTTGTTTGTAACCGAAGTAAGCCAATGCCTCTGAGGATGATATGTATATTCTGTATATGTGCCGTTAGGATAGTCCACCCGCGTCTGCCTGCCAAATGAGTCATACTGATAAATTGTTGAGCCTGCGGAAGTCTCTACCTCTTCCAGCCTGTTATCATCATCATAACTGTATGTAGTTATATTATTTGACGGATCGGTCATTTGAGTCCGGTTGCCGCTGGCATCGTATTGATAGCTGATCGTCTTGTTATTCGGGTTGGTAACTGAAGTTAATCTGCCAAGATAATCATAACTGTAAGATGTTGTTCCCGATGTATCAGTCATAGAGATTCTGTTACCAACAGAATCATAAACAAAGGTTATATTCGCCGGCACACAACCGCCATTTGTACAGATCATTCCAGTGCCGCAGCCAAATGAGCATTGGCCCCAGACACACGAACTACATGGCCCGCAAGGCGGCCAGCACGATGGCGGCGGCGAGCAACTCCAAATTGATGAGCAAAAGATACTTAAAACATACAAAACGTTTATAAGCATTGTAATTACTTTATTCGTGTTCATTTTTGTTCTCCTATTCTGCCTTTTATGTTTTAAATTTAGTATTTTATCAATGTTAAGCGATTATTTCCGTCATACTCATAATTTGTTGTATGCCCTTTTCCGTCTGTCTTTGTTATCATATTTCCTTCGGCATCGTAAGTATATGATTCGGTTTTCCCAAGCGGATAGGTTATTTGGCTTAATCTGTTCAGGAGGTCATAAGAGTAAGTGGTTATATTATTTTTTGCGTCTTCGATAGATATCAAATTACCGGCGTCATTGTAAGTGTAATTGGTTTCATTTCCGGCCGCATCAGTTACCTTCGTTCGCCTTCCCATTTCATCATATTCATAATTGGTCATTTTGCCGTTTTCATCTCTTACACTTGTTAAATCGCAGCAGGTGTAATTATATTGTATATAAGTATTATCAGGATGTGTTATTTTGGTTACACGGTTTAAATCATCATATTCATACGTTGTCGTAAGCTCTCCCTTTGTCATCGAACCTTTTCTGCCGGCAGCATCATAATTTCCAAAAGTAGTTATATTATATTCAGGATCAGTAACTTGAATAAGATTGCCGTAAGAATCGTATTCATATTCTGTGACTTTTCCATTTACACTCGTTGTTTCCATAAGTCCTCTGCTGTCATAAGTATATGTCATTGTTGACAGAACAGTTTGACCTGCAGTTTCTGTTACGGATAATAGATTATTATTTGTATCATATTGAAAAGTTGTTACTTTCCCTCTCGGATCAGTTGAAGTAAGCATATTATTTTGCGTATTATATGTATATCTCCATGTACGGTTCAAAGGATCTTTTCTCGTTAAAATATTATGGTTTGTATCATAAGTGTAGCGAGTAACATTGCCTCTTTTGTCTCTAATTGCAGTTCTGTTGCCATTATTGTAAGTATACTCAATATAATTTCCCAAGGCATTTTCTATTCTTGTTGTACCCAGGTCATATGTCGAAGCCCAGCCAGATTGGTAACGGATTGTATGACCCAAGGGATCTGTAGCATATATTCCATTTACCCATGCCTGGCCATTGTATTGGTATACTTCTCCTGCAGGGTTAGTTATTTGCGATACCCATATTTCATGAGTTTGACCTGCCTCCACTTCATATTCAATTAAGTAAGTTCCTTTAGGGGTTGTTATTGATGTTATATTATCATATTGATACACATTGTAGATTTGTTGACCTTCAGTATTATCATAACCATAAGTAAATTGGTTTCCCGCCATATCTACAACCTCAATAAGATTACCTCCTGTATCGTAATCAAAGGTCGCAGTTCGCCCCAATGGGTCTGTTATTTCTATAACCTTTCCTGCACTGTTAGTTGTAATATCAGTAATTCTGCCAACAGCGTCTTCTATATAATCAATATTATTGTTTGTATCATAATGATAAGTCAGCATGTTTCCATTTTTGTCTTCAATTGCAAAAAGTTTTCCACCTTCTGCTATAGGCTGATAATGATATTTTTTGTGACTTTTTGTAAATTCCAATGTAAATGTATCATCTGTGTTTTCGATCAATTTATCAGTTATTCCTGCAGGTGAAGTATATTCACCTCCTGAATAATAAAAACTGTCTGTGCGTCCATTGGTTCTTATAACATTTATAGAATAACCCGAATTTCCCTCAATTCTGGTTTCTAAATTTGAATACCAGCTATTTCCGAAAATCCCGGAAATTGGAAGATCAGAATTAAAGGTAATTGTTATATCTACATCCTCTCCCACTGCAGTAGTATATCCGATTGGCGTGTCTGTGACTGTCAAACCGAGTAGCGTAGTATAAACCCTTACATTGGGGAAACCCCTGCTGGGACAGGATGTGGGACATCCCCCACCGCCTCCACCGCCACCGCCGCAGCTACCACCAGCACAGCCGCTGGCCCCGGAGGCACTAAATATACCTGACCCACTACCAATTCCACTGCCGCTCCCATTGCCACCACCACCGCTCCCGCCATTACCACCTCCTGGGCTTGAACTGCTTGCAAAGCAGCAAGAATCTCCTTCCGAACACTGCGGCGGAGCTGGGTAAGGACAGCACCAGCAGGCACCAAGATAAACATTCTTAATCTCATTTTTTGTTAATAAAGCAAACTGTTTATTAGGAGGGACTGAATCTACCAAAACTTTATCCGTCCATCTTTTTGCCAATTCATTTTTATAATAAGGTACATCACCCAAAGCAGGATCATATATATTTATTTTTCCATCTTCGGTTATGTTTTTTACGACAATCAAATGAGAAGGTTTTATAAAAGCGACAAATGGAAAATTTAATTCTTTCATCCGCTCAATGGGACATTTTATTGCATTTAATTGGATATTTTCTTTTTTGAAAAAGTTTAAAATCGTCGGCATCGGAACCAGTCCGTCTTTCAATTTTAAACTTGAAATAAATTTTTGATTATCATATTTTATTTTTTTTGAATTTAAATAGTAATTCATTGATTTTGTTGCGCAATTATTCGTAAGCATTTGTTCTTTATTGGCTGCATAATAACGCACCCATTTTGACCAGGCAGATGCATATTTTCTTTGCTGCCAATCTTTTGCTTCTGCACCTGCTTTCCTGAAATAATCAAGGGCCTTTGTATAATTGTTCATTTTATAATGATTACATCCCATCCTGGCAGTTGCTTCCGCGGAAACCCAGCTTTTAGGGAATTGTTTGGCTGCTTTTCTATAAAGTTCTGTGGATTTGTCAAAATCGTATTCTGCTTTATGATATAAGCCCAGCAGCAGATATGCTTCACCGGCTTCACTAGACTTCGGAGATTTAGCAATGACTTCCTCTGCGGCTTTACGTGCATTTTGCCAGTCGCCTTTTTTGTCCAATTCCTTAAATTTGCAATCACATTTCTTTTTAGGTAAATTTTTACCATTCGAATCTGATGCAGATACATTTATTGAAACAAAAAATAAAAATGTAAGAAAGATTAAAATAAATCGTATTTTTCCCATGTTTCTTCCCTTAAATTTAAATATTTATTTTTTTAGTACTTATCGACTATTTCGAATTGTTTGCCAGCCATTCACGTACATAATATGCTCCTTGACTGTTAGGATAAGCTTCAAGTAATTTATTGTAATAGGACGCTGTCATTTTTTTACTTTCGTCCTCTGACATAACTTTCTTTTCCGCAAGTTTTTCATAGCAGTTTCCTGCCGCAAACAAACAATAATCCGCATACTGATGTTTTGCATCGGCTTGATAAGCTTTATCAAAGGCTTCTGCCGCTTTTGCATAATCCTCCATCGCCTGGTAATTCAATCCCATCATATAATATGCATCAGCCTTACACGTACCTTGGGGCTTTGCAGTTGATATATAATTTTCCATCATTGCCGTAGATTCGTTAAAGTTTTCTGTCTTGCCGCTTCTTTGCCCGACAACATAATATTTTAAACCAATAAAATACAAAATATCGACCAGTTCTGCTTTAGAACCGATTTTTGCCTTGAGCTGCTCAACCTTCGACTTTGCCGCCGCGTTATCTCCGTTGTCAATCGCAGAGAAAATCTCAAGCACATCCATATGTGCTTTTGCACGCTCTAAATATGCGCTTTTTGAATATCGATTTATAATTCCCTGATAAAACGACTTTGCCGTATCAAACGTATCGTTGATTTCTGCCTGTTGAGAATTTGCCATAGAAGATAAACTTACAGTTTCAAACTCCCAACCTGTTCCATACAACTGTTCCGGCTTATTCTCCTCCGAACAAGGAAGCTGCATTATCTCTTTAGCGATAGCTTTTGCTGCTTCAATTTCTCCTGCCTCCAAAGCTTTTTTGCAGCCGATAAATTTTACGCGAAAAAGCGTATAATCCGGCCCGGCCATAACATCTTTTGGAAAGTCTGCAATCACCTTTTCATAAAACGCCAATGCATCATCGAAATAGAATTTAGCATGGAACAGATATCCTGCCCAATATAAAGCTCCTGCCATACCAGGCCCATTCAGCGCCTTGATCTTTTCTGCATTATCTCTTGCCGTTGCGATATCACCTGCTGCAAGTGCCCTTTTACATGCGATATATTTCAAACGATAGTTTGCATACGCTGGCCCAGCTTGAATACTTTTTGGAAAATCAGCAAGCACCATATTATAAGCCGCCACTGCCTCATCATACCGCCCATCGCTTTCAAATTGATATGCCTGATTATATAGAGAATTGGCATCCCAGCCCGCCATGACATTTCCCTGCATCAAAACAATAGAAAATAATACCACCATCATATGTAGCACTTTTCGCAACTTCATAAACAACTCCTTTATTAAAGAAAAAACTATTTAAATTTGTATCAATGGCAAAATTTTGCAGATTAATATAAGATTTTTTAACAAGATTATTTCTAATGCAGCCTTCATGAATCCTTTCTATCTTGCATTTTGTTGAGAATGAGGATTATTGAAAGAGTAAGTGTTGATAGTATGTTTTGCCCACATATTAATGACCGCTCCATGTTTTAGAAATCCTCCATAAAATTTTGACAGACCTCTAGCGCGTTGTTTTAAGTCACCTAAGGTGACTATCTTCATGATGAGCCCAAAACACGTCCCATCTGATATTAATTAAAAATCCCTTTTAGATTTTTTTAATCATATCAAGCCACAACTTAAACCCCTGACAGCTACACGCCAAGCTGAGGGCACGGCATTAAGTTTACGTATCATAGATTTTGCGAACCTCAATACAACCCCATTTAAAAATTATTTATCACCATTTTGTGCATTTATTAATTTGAACTAGACTTTAACCAAAAACGTTGGGCAAAATTTTGGAAATCTGGAGACATCACAACTAATGGTATGTTTACAATTTTGCGCATGAGATTCTCACTGAAAAAAATGCGCAAATTTGAAATTTTCGACTTATAGACCACTTCTTATCGCTTTTAAGCTACTTTTCATCGCTTTTTGTTCACTTTTTTTCGCTTTTTTTGTTAATATGGAGTACTTTGGCTTTTTTGCACGTATATACTTGTGTTATAAGCACTTATACTCGTTTTCTCTGTTTTTATTGCGCGTTTTTACAATCAACGTAAAATAAGGACTTACGTGCGATTTACACTTTTTCGGAATTTAACAGACAAAAACTACTTCTAAAAGATTAATAAAAAATTTTTTGCCGCAGGTTCATAGCCGACAAGGACTAACAAAATTCTAATAATTTTTACTTTTTTTAGGTTGAAAAAAATCTTTTCAATCGTAGTATTATTTGAGAGCGTTAAACACCTATATATTGTTTTGATTCCCAACTTAACACAATATGTAGTGTATTTTGTTAAAAACAGGAATAAACCGCAAGGAAGCGAGTTTTTGCAGGGAGGTTATACTATGGCCGGCAGTTCTAATAGTTTTATGGAAAGAAATGATAAAAGCGGTATGAATACTTGGAAGAATACAAACAGTTCCAAACTAAGAGGGTTAAAGGTTACTCAAACTTTCTCCACACCCGGGGTGCATCCTTTTGATCAACTAGAATGGGAAATAAGACAAGCAAAAATCGCCGGCGATGGCGGCGAAGTTATATTCGAACAGAATAATGTTGAAGTTCCGGCTTCGTGGAGCCAGCTTGCGACAAAAGTCGTTGTCAGCAAATATTTTTATGGCGATATCGAGACGGGACATCGTGAAAATTCCGTAAAGCAGTTAATTCATCGCGTTTGCAGAACAATTGCGGACAGAGGCCATAAAGACGGCTATTTCGCGACTCAAACCGATACAGAGAATTTCTATAACGAACTATCATGGCTTTGCGTTAATCAATTCGGGTCGTTCAATTCGCCGGTTTGGTTCAATGTAGGTTTGAAAGACATTTATGGTATAGAAGGCAGCGAACATAATTATCATTGGGACAACAAGCAGAATAAGCCCATGCCATGCAAGAGCAGCTATGAATATCCGCAGGCATCGGCATGTTTCATCCAGTCTGTAAAAGATACGATGGAAGACATTATGAAGCTTGCCGCCAGTGAAGCGATGCTTTTCAAGCATGGCAGCGGCACAGGTACAGACCTTTCAACACTTCGCAGCAGTAAAGAAAAACTCGCAGGCGGCGGCAAACCTTCGGGCCCGCTTAGCTTTATGAGAGTTTACGACCAAATCGCGGCGGTTGTGAAATCGGGCGGAAAAACAAGACGCGCAGCAAAAATGCAGTCTTTGATGGTCAGCCATCCGGATATTAAAGAGTTTATCATTGCCAAAATGGAAGAAGAGAAAAAGGCAAGAGCTTTGATAAAGGCCGGTTACGGCGGACAATTCAATAATGAAGCATACAACAGCGTGATGTTCCAGAATGCGAATTTGTCGGTCAGGGTTACCGATGATTTCATGGAAGCTGTTGAAAAAGATGAGGAATGGACTACTACGGAAGTTACTTCTGGCAAGCCTTCGGTTAAGTACAAAGCGGGCGAACTGCTTGAGCTAATTTCTGAAGCGACAAGACTTTGCGGCGACCCGGGACTGCAATATCATACAACAATCAATAAATGGCACACCTGCCCTGCGGCCGGTGATATTCATGCATCGAATCCATGCAGCGAATACATGTTCATTGATGATTCGGCATGCAATCTGGCATCGCTGAACTTGATGAAATTCAGGAATGAAGATGGTTCATTCGATGTAGAAAGATTCAAAATAGCAATCAGACTATTCATTATCGCACAGGAAATTCTGGTTGATAATGGAAGCTATCCAAATGAAGAAATTACAGAAAACAGCCATAATTTCAGGCCGCTGGGATTAGGTTATGCTAATCTGGGCAGTTTGATTATGAGTCTTGCCCTTCCGTATGACAGCGAGCAGGCAAGGACAATCGCATCGGCAATTACGGCCATTCTGACAGGTACGGCTTATATCGCTAGCGCTGAAATCGCGGGCGTTAAAGGCACATTTGAAAAGTATCATGAAAACGCACAATACATGCTGAACGTTGTCGATATGCACCGTCAGCAATGCAGAAATATATCTGAAGTTCATTGCCCGGATTATTTGCTTAGTTCAGCCAAAGACGCCTGGGATCAGGCTCTTGATGCAGGCACAAAATTCGGTTATCGCAATGCACAGGTTACGGTTCTTGCTCCTACAGGCACAATCGGATTCATGATGGATTGCGATACAACGGGAGTTGAGCCGGATATAGCGCTGGTAAAATATAAATTACTTGCCGGCGGCGGAATTTTGAAAATCGTAAACAGAACTGTACCGATGGCTCTGGAAAGACTAGGCTACAGTGCTGATGATATCAAACAGATTTGTGATGATATCGACAAAGACGATACTATCGAGACGAGCAAGAAACTTGATAAGGCTCATTTGCCGGTGTTCGATTGTGCTTTCAAGGCACAAAAAGGCTCACGCAGCATTCATTATGTGGCACATTTGAAAATGATGGCCGCTGTCCAGCCTTTTATCAGCGGTGCAATAAGCAAGACAATCAATATGCCAAAGGAATCGACAACTGACGAAATCCGTTCGGCATATCTTGAAGGCTGGAAAATGGGTCTAAAAGCTATCGCGATTTACAGAGACGGCTCGAA
>JBDKUM010000048.1:0-2875 GCA_039679715.1 Phycisphaerales bacterium | reverse complement strand
GAATACACTGTCGATGGTAAGGTTTGGAAAAAACTCGGCGATTATGTGTTTGCCCAGGCTCTCGGCACAGTTAATTACAGCCATAATACTGTTATAGACTTCAATGGCTTGTCAGCTAAGGCGATTATTATTACCGCTAAAGAAGGGCGGGACATTGGTAATTACGGCAGCAATCAGGATATGTATGGCCTGAGCGAAGTTCGCTTTTATGTGGCCGATAAATCAGGCATTGAAGACGTAAATTCTAAAATCATATCGCCTCCTGCGAAATTGAGATTGAAGCTGGAACGTGGAATTACAATAGACCGTCAATTGCGTTCACTTCCGCCGGCACAGTACAGGGATATTCATCAAGGTGATATTCAGCTTATCAAATCGATGGGATTTGAATTTATAAAGCTGATTATCAATCCGGCATTGTACAAATCGGGAGACAATCTTAATTCTTCCAATACGTGGTATTTTGATCGAATAGTAAATTTGGTCGTGAACGAAAAGGTGCCTGTCGTTGTGTGCATTCATCCTGAAAGTGATTTTAAAACACGATATTTTAATGACAAGACCGAGTTCGACAGCCTTATCAGTTTTTATGAGCATTTAGCGGAATATATATCGCAGCGATGGAATCCTGACCAACTGGCATTTCAGCTAATGACCGAGCCGGCAGGAGCAAGTTCACATCCAGACGATTGGAATCACTGGGACAAGCTGCAGCATTTAATATGGAAAGCGGTTAGGCAAAAAATGCCGGGCTATACCTTGATTCTTAGCGGCGACATGACCGGAAAGATTGAAGGTATATATGACATTACGCCTGTCAGTGATGAAAATGTATTGTATAGCTTTACATTTTACGAACCGCATATATTTACGTTCCAGGGAGGTAATTGGCAGCCTGATGGGATACCATATTTAAAAAATCTTCCATATCCTTCAAGCCCTGAAAATTTGAAATCAATGGCTGATTTTCTACAGGATGTTCCAGAGCAATTTAACAAGGCTCTGCAAAAAGATATTGAAAGTTATGCCAATCAGTCATGGAACTATCATACGCTCAAGGCAAGAATTGAAAAGCTTTCGGATTGGAATCAATATTATGGTCGCGGTCGTCTAAAGATATGGTGTGCGGAATTCGGATGTTATCAGGGCGGAGTAAATCCCGCAGATAGATGCCAATACATTAAAGATTTGCGAACTATATTTGAGGCAAATAACATTGGTTGGGCTTACTGGTCATATAATGAAACATTTTCTACTATGACCAGTGATAGAACTTCTTTTGGCGAAGCAAACAAACAAACACCTGACAAAGAAATACTAAAAGCTTTGTTACCAGATAAATACAAATAGGAAGGAGAATACATTTTATGCAAAATCTCGAACAACAATTAGACAGCTTTAATCTCGAAGAACGAATTTCAGCATTGGCACAATTGGTTGCCGCATCTAAAAATGGCAAAATAAAAATAAACTCTAAAGGAAGTTTCGTTAATATTCATATTCATACTTTTTATGGGTACAACGCATACGGCTATTCACCGAGTAAGGCAGCGTGGTTAGCATACAAAAATGGTTTGGCGATTGCCGGAATTATTGATTTTGATGTTTTAGATGGTTTGAATGAGCTTTTAAATGCAGCGAAATTAACAGGCATTAAAGCGACTGTAGGCATGGAGTCACGGGTTTATGTTAATGAATATGCGGACAAGGAAATTAATTCGCCGGGAGAACCTGGTATCGCATATCACATTGGAATAGGTTTTCCTTGTGCGCCTCGTGAAGAGAACTTATGTAAATATCTCAAAGAATTAAAATTTACTTCTCAAAAAAGAAATATTGAACTTACAACCCGTGTTAATAAATTTCTTGCACCTGTTGTACTGGATTATGATAAAGATGTTTTACCTTTAACGCCTGGTGCCAATCCAACAGAGCGTCATTTGTGTCAGGCTTACGCCATAAAGGCTGCGAGTATGTTTAAGGATAAAAAGAAACTGATTGATTTCTGGGTTGATAAACTTGGTTGTTCGGCGGAAAATCTTGATATTCCATGCGGCTCGAAATTGCTCGGTGAGATTCGAAAAAAGACAATGAAAAAGGGAAGTGTCGGATATGTTGTGCCTGGCAAGGGTTCTTTCCCGGCTATGGCGGATGTGAACAAATTTATAATTGAAGCCGGCGGGATTCCCACCCTTTGCTGGCACGATGGCATGTCTGAAGGGGAAATGGAAGAAGAAAAACTTATTGCTGTTGCGATGAGTTCCGGCGTCAGGGCGTTTAGTGTTATTCCAAATCCTGCATATACGCCGCGCGACCCTAAAAAGAAACTTGAGAATTTATATAAAGTCGTCGAATTAGTGGACAAAATTGGATTGCCGATTGTATCCGGCACTGAAATGAATAATTATGGTCAGGCGTTTGTTGATGATTTTGAATCAAAAGAGTTGTCGCCGTTAGTACCTGTGTTTTTGAAAGGTGCACTGATTATTTATGCTCATTCTGTTCTCCAGAGACAGGCTGATATTGGCTATATAAGTAAATGGGCGGAGCAAACTTTTGAAGATGTTGGCGAAAAAAATAGATTTTTTGAAAAATTAGGTAAAATTCTAAACCCCCAAAATGAGCATAAATTGTCGGGCTTGCTATCTAATTCAAAACCTGAAGATATATTGTTTGTTTTGGAAACCAAATAGATATAAAGGGAATATTAGTGTTACAGTCAAAAAATTATATTGCCATAGATTTAGGTGCATCAAGCGGCAGAGTTATGCTAAGTAATATATGCGGCCAAAAACTTACCATTGAAGAATGCTATCGTTTCCCAAATGAGCCAATAGAGGGGAATGGCTCACTTCGATGGGATTTTGGCAAATTA
>JBDKUM010000047.1:0-5091 GCA_039679715.1 Phycisphaerales bacterium | reverse complement strand
GCCGGTGAATTTAAAAATAATTTTGGAATCGGCGGCTAGACAACTTAATTTGAAAACCATTCCGCAAATATCTTTGAGCGAAAAAGTTTGTTGTCCCGCGGTGTTTGGAGTTTTCAGACCTGTGATGCTTTTGCCAAAAGAAGAATTTGAAAATATTAGCGAGCAGGATGCGGAAAATATGTTTCTGCATGAGCTTGCACATATTAAAAGAGGGGATTTACTTATACATGCGTTTTATATGTGCCTGCAAATAGTGTATTGGTTTAATCCGCTGCTTTGGCTGATTCGCAGGCATTTACAGAATTTACGCGAACTTTGCTGTGACGCGACTGTCGCGAGGATATTGCGTGAGAGAACGGCTACTTACAGGCAGACTTTGCTGGAGACCGCAAGAAGGCTGATAGCTGAACCTGCGGATCCGGGGATGGGGCTGCTTGGGCTTTTTGAAAATTCAGGCCGATTGATTGACAGGCTGCGCTGGCTTGAGAAAAAAAGCTGGAGATACCGGCCGCTTCGAATCGCGACAGTTTTTATTTTGATATGTTTGATGTCGGCATGCGTGCTGCCAATGGCGAAAAAAAGTGCACAAGAGCAAAAGAGCACAAGTTCACAAGAGCAAAAGCAAAGAAAGAACCGCGAATTAACGCGAACGGACACGAATTCTATTTTAACCACCCCCTACGAGGGTTTCCGCTCCGCTCCAACAGAGCTCTCCCCTACGGGGACTTCCGCTGATGCTCCAGCAGAGAACACAGAGAAAAAGGATTTTTCAATTAAACTTTCAAATGGCGCAACAGTTGAGCTTGTTGGCATTTGTGAGCATCCGAGCAAAGGCAAGCAGTGGTGGAAGGCGGACGGTAGTAATCTTGAAAATACTCCTTATGATAAAGTCAACGTCAGTATAGGTTCTCATGGATATGAAGCTGCTGTTCTAATAAGCAATTTTAATAAAGATGACGGCATTGGTTATGTATATCAAATTGAAGGAGCCCAAAGCAGCGGGGCAGGTGAATGCTATATTGATAAGAAGAATCCTAAAAATATGTACGGCGTTGTTTTTGATCAGCAGAAAGAGAAAACAGCCGCTAATATAAAGCTTGGCATCGCGGCAGGTTCGTGGGAAACAATTCAGACTCAAAAGCCGAATTTCAGCGGCGTGTATAACAATAGATCGATTGTATGGCATGGGCCGATAGAGGAAAAAGGCCAAACCATTTTGCACACTACGCATAAACATACGAAAATGGACGTGCGTATAACGGCTGTTGACAAATTAGGCAAAGAGCATAAGGGCGGTTCGTCAAGCGGAAGCATAGGAGCGGAATCTTCGAGTATGCAGACGCGATTTGATGTGGCATTGTCAGATATTAAGGAGTTTCAATTTCAAACGCGGCCTTATGAATGGGTAGAATTTAAGAATGTTTCATTAAAGCCGGAAGTGAAGACGGATGTACAGATTGTTTTCATTAAAGAGAATGAACAGCCGAATGATCAACGTGCTTTATTGCTGCAAGAGGCAGAAATATTAGAACAAAGCTTACATAAAATAAAGATGAAATATGATGCTGGTGAGGCTAATTCAACAGAGTTGATGAATGCTTCAGTTGATTTTCTGCGTCTCAAAAGTAAAATCGCAAAAACACCACAACAGAAAATAACAATTTTAGGACAGATAGTGTCTTTGTATGATGAATATGAAAAGTCGATCCAAACGTTGGTTGAGGCCGGCAGAGTTTCTCAAGAGGATTTGAACAAGATAAAACTGCAAAAATTGGAAGCACAAAGAGAACTTGCACAAGCGGAAGTCGAAATCCAAAAACAGAGTACGGAAAAACAGGAAAATGAACCTTCTCCTGTACAGGAGCTTACAGAAGAAATGAAATCAGGAATTTCGGAATTTGAAAAATATTTTCCTGACGACAAAGAGGCTGGAAAGTTATTGGATTCATTATATGAGACGTGGGAAAGGCAGGATATCACTGCTCTTATCGAAAAAAAGCAAGCATCATATATTAATCCCTTATCAAATGAAGAGATATTTAAAATTGTTCAAAATGGATTCAGGCGAACCACCAAAGATAAATCACTTATTTTGCGGTATCTTGGAAATTTATATATATGGGGAAAAAAGCCGCAAAATCAAACTGCGATCGATATAATGTATTATGCAACTTTCTCGCAAGATCAAGAACTTCGTCATTATGCGGAATATTTCGGCCTGACAGTCGTTGACAATAAATCACCTGAAATTTTAAAACGTTTGGCAGAGTTAAGTGTTTATTATCCAAATACCGATATAGGGCGAATAATCTGGGGAGTGCAAAATTCCAATCAGACGAATGATTTTGCGAAATTAATCGGGCCTTTCGCAAATAGCTCTAATGATGTTATAAAGACTCGCGCAGATGAAGTTCTTAAAAAATTAATATCCGATGTTTACATTGAAGATTTTAAGATTCAACCTTATGAGGCAGGAGGATTATATACTTTACAGGTAAAAATTGTAAATGCTGGGCCGGCTGATGTGCCGTGGTTTAGAATGAATTTTTATAAAGGAAAACCAGAGGATAATATTAATCTTTTCGGTAAAGCAATGGCCGGCAGCTATGGCGCAGGGCCGATTAAGGCAGGCTAGTATCAAAATGCGGTTAGTCAGCCGTTTGCGCTTGATAAAGGTGATAATGAATTTTCCGCGGTTCTTGATATTGAAAATACTATTGCCGAATCGAATGAAAATAATAATTCAGCATCGTTAAAAATATTTTTTGAAAATGGAAAGATAAAAAGTGAAAAAGAGGCCAAAGATTTTGATGATTTAATTGATTTGCCATATAAACTTGGCGTTGTCGGCAGGATGCTGACTGTTGATGAAAAGGATTTAATCAAGGGATTGCAATCGTTTAATGAACTTACGGGCAAATATCCTTCAAAGCTTGATTCTAATACTGTCATACCAGAGCTTGTAGAAATTCTAAAAGCAAAGGCGGCTAAAGGAGAAATTGATTCAGCGAAAATGAATGTCCCAGAAAAAGAAATACTTCGCGATAAGGTAATGGATGTTTTCTTTGCTTCGATGTTCTGGAAGACGCTTGGATCTAAACAGCCATATTATATGAGCTGTGTAAATGAAGCTGATAAGGACAAAGTTCTCGCAAGCTGGCAGGTTTCCAAAAATAAAAGGCGTGTTATTTATGGCGGTTTGATCGCAGAAACAATTGATTACGAGAAAATGCAAAATGAATATACTAAAGTTTTGTCCAATGGTGCGATCATTCAATTTCTGGGCGTTTGTAATTATCCGAGCAAAGGCAAGCAATGGTGGAATGCGGATGGAACTCCTCTCGGGTATGCAATTGAAACACATGATGACAGCAATTACAAATCGAATGATCCGGGATATGAATTTGCAATCAAAATTTCGGGAGCAGTTGCAGAATTTAAGATAGGTCAAATTAAAGATTCAGGGCCGAGCAGCGATATTAAAACATTAAGTCCTTCTGATGGTACGCATGCACGCAGAGCGCACATAAATAAAAATATAAACAAAACAGAGCTAACCGTTCATTATTTGACAGATAAAGCCAAATGGGAAACGATCGGAGAGCATAACGGCAATGGGACAAATTATAAATATTTCAAGGGGAGTAATATAATTTTTTCACAAGCAAATGATACTTCCGATGGTGTTGTCATTACGGTTACGGATAATTTGAAAAACCGTCAGGCAATCAGCCTTATCGCAATAGACAAAAACGGAAAAGAAATACCTGCTCAACACCAGACAGCTTTAATGGTGAATAATATGAGTCAGCAGAGTTTTATTTTTAAGAATATGAAGAAAGCTGATATTAAAAACTATAAGTATCAGCAGGCACCTTATGAGTCGGTCGTCTTTAAGGATATCTCTTTAAAGCCAAAAGCTTAATTGATTCCGGCAGCAGAGTGTTATAGAATTACTTTTTGGGTTAGAAAACTATGTTAGGAAATTATGTAGAAGGGTAAAAGAGTAAACGAGTAAATGAGTTAAAACCCATTCACCCATTTACACATTTACTGAATTATTTAGGGTGCATAACAAATGAACAGACGGTACCTAAAAAGAATTACATTATCTGGATTGATTATATTACTCATGGCCTTTGCGGTATTTGGTGAAAATTCAGATGCAAATGATACGCAGAATAAGCCAAAAGATTCCAATTCGGCAGCACAAAAAAATATTCAAGCCGCTTCGGCAGATGTAAACGAGACGATGAATGAGATTATGTCGCTGGCGAGTCAAATTGCGAGCGAAACCTTAAATCTTGGAAAATTAAAGGCTAAAAAAGCGCCACAGGAGGAAATTGATAAGGCCGAGAAGAATATTAAAGAGATGAAAGATAAAATGAAGGTGCTGGGCGGTAAATTGGGGGAAAACGCTGAAGTTTTCAGCAGTTTAATGGCGGAAAAAATTCTCGGCAAAATTCACGAACTTAGTGAAAAATATAATGTTCCGGTCAAAGACGAGATACTCGAACAAATAAGAACAGCTATCAAAGCGGCTGTAGAGGCGATGGATAGTAATTCTGTAGATGCGAATAATTAGCGTACAGCGTTCAGCGTATAGCGTAAAGTGAAGAGGTTGGGGAGTATAATTGTCCGGTTTGGTGGGGAATTGCTATTTTCTTCTAAAATCAACCAAGAAGTATGCATTTAACTATTTGACAAATAATCAATTAATAATTAAATTATTCTAAATATATTCTTTGTAAATAAATACTATTTTGAGGTTGAAAGTCGAAAAAATAAAATGGCGAAAGTAACTCTGCCGGATGGCAAGGTATTGGAAGTAGAAAATGGCGCGACTTTAGGCCAGGTTGCGGAAAAAATCGGGCCGGGTTTGGCGAAAGCGGCACTTGCTGCCGAAGTTAACGGCAAAATAGTCGATTTGAGCACACCTGTTACTGAAGATATAAAAATCAGCATCATCACCGGTAAAAGTCCGGGGGCACTTGAAATTTTACGTCATAGCTGCGCTCACGTTATGGCAGAAGCGATTTGCAGCCTCTGGCCAAAAACGCTATTGTTTTACGGGCCGACTGTAGAAGATGG
>JBDKUM010000046.1:0-26075 GCA_039679715.1 Phycisphaerales bacterium | reverse complement strand
CAAGGTGCTGATTTTGCGAAAATGCTTGGAGTTCGTGCGATCATTACCCATCTGGGGTTTATCCCTGAAAATCCGACAGACAAACTGTATCTTGATGTTGTCCAAAAAGTAAGAGAAGTTGCCCAATATTGCAGCGACTTAGGCTTAGAATTTTGGTTTGAAAGTGGCCAGGAAACACCTGTTACTTTAAAAAGGTTGATCGAAGATGTCCAAATGCCTAATTTAGGTATTAACTTCGATACTGCTAACGTTGTTCTTTATGGCAAAGGTAATCCTCTCGATTCGGCTGAAATATTTGGAAAATATGTTAAGAACCTTCATGCAAAGGATGGATTATATCCTACCGATCCTCGAAAACTTGGTAAAGAAGTGCCGATAGGGCAAGGAAAAGCAGATTTCCCGAAAATCTTTAGAACATTAAAAGAAAATAATTTCAATGGCGAAATCATTATTGAAAGGGAAATTTCAGGACCGCAGCAAATAAAAGATATCGAGCAATCTTATACATATCTGGCACAATGCCTGAAAGAAATAAATTTACCTATTGCCAAAATAAAGACCATGCACTTTGAAAATACGAATAAAAATCTGCAGCAGTCTGTAGGACGCGTTTAATACAATAATATAATTTCAGGTAAAAAATGAATCCTGCAGAAAGGTTTAAAGCTGCTTTAACAAGAAAAAAAGTTGACCGTGTTCCTGTCGTGCCTAAAATTTGGGTTGACTCCTCGGCTAAATTAACGAATATGCCTATATTGGATGTTATACAGGACCCGCTTACAGCTCTGAAAGTTATTGCGCTTGTGGGGAAAAAATTGGGTATTGATGCGATTAGACAGTTTCATTTTTTTTCCTCGCAAAACATTGAAAAAAGATGATGTCGTTTATGAAATAAATTCAAAAGGTCAAAAGATTGGCGTCATTGACCTTCAAGGCGGGCTTTGTACGAAGCTTTTCGATAAAAAATATTTAGATTTCAAAAATCCTGTAATGATGGCCTGCTCAAATTGGCTAACTTCGGATCCTGTTATCAATAACATTGAAGATGCCAGGAATATTGCGGTTCCCGATAAAAATGTTTTTGAAGACCTTGGCTGGGGAAAAAATCAAAAAACAATCATACAAGAATTTGGCAATGACATGGAAATTATCGGAGACTGCGATTCTGCCACAATGTCATACTATATAAGGTTTAGAGGGCTAGAAAGAGCCTTGTTTGACTTAATAGAAAATCCTGAACTTGTTCATGCTGTAATGGAAAAGGGGGTTCAAACCTCCATTGTAAAAGGCAAATACTGGCTCGATATGGGGATTGAAGTATTGAGGCTAAATGATTCGACCGGTAATATGACAATAATGTCTCCTGCACATTGGCGTGAGTTTGTTTATCCCCACATCAAAATAGTCTGCGATGAACTGCACAGATATAAAAAAGATTGTCTCATATATTGTCATATCTGCGGAAATATCCTGCCGATTGCGGAAGACCTTGTAAATGCTGGATTTGATTGTATTGCTCCTTTGGATCCGATGGGAGGTTTTACAGTTAATGATATTAAAAATAAAGTGGGCAATGCAGTTTCACTGATGGGCGGTGTAAGTACAATCTCCCTTCTCCAAAATAATCCACACCAAATTCGCAAAGAAGCTGCTGAATGTATCAAACAATCTCAAATATATGGGTTTATTCTTGGCACTGGGTGTGTTGTCCCGCGAGATTGTCCGCAGGAAAATATTCAGTCTTTAGTTGATGCTTCCATAGAAAGTTCAGAAAGGATATAGGATGAATAAAACATTAGCAAAACCGCTCAAAGGTATTATTCCACCGATGGTAACTCCGCTTACGGATTTGGATACCATAGATCAACCTGGGCTTGAAAAATTAATCGAGTATATTCTTGCTGGCGGCGTACATGGTCTATTTATTCTGGGAACAACTGGTGAGGCTCCCTCGTTAAGTTACAAATTGCGTTATAAACTTATAGAACGTGTTTGCAGACAGGTTGCAAAAAGAGTCCCGATTCTCGTTGGCATTACAGATACTTCATTTGTAGAATCCATAAAAATTGCGGAATTTTCTGCTAAGAATGGGGCCAGTGCTGCTGTACTTGCGCCGCCTTATTATTTTCCCGCTGGTCAGCCTGAATTGTTAGAATACATTGAGCATTTAGCGCCGCGGTTGCCGCTGCCTTTATATTTATATAATATGCCAAGCTGTACCAAACTGTTCTTTGAGCCTGACACAGTTCTAAAAGCTGCACACATCCCTAACATCTATGGTATCAAAGATAGTTCCGGCAATATGATATACTTTCACAAACTAATGATTTTGCTTAAAGATAAAAAGGATTTTTCTTTCTTGGTTGGTCCTGAAGAGCTCCTGGCAGAAACCCTCCTGCTTGGAGGCCATGGTGGTATTAGCGGAGGAGCTAACATTTTTCCTAAGCTTTATGTCAATTTATATAATGCCGCATCATCGAATAATATGAAAAAAACAAGAGAGCTTCATGAAAAGGTTATGCAAATAAGCACAACAATTTATAGTGTTGGCAAACATGGTTCAAGTTTTATTAAAGGTGTTAAAAGTTCGTTGCAGTTGATGGATATTTGTAATGATTTTATATCCGAACCATTCCATAAATTCAGAGAACCAGAAAAACAGAAGATTAAACAAACTTTGTTGAGTTTAAATTTATTGGCTAAATCACAGGCAGAATAAAAATGAAATCCCGTGAAAGATTATCGCGCACATTTTATGGTGGCAAACCGGACAGAACACCAATAACTCTTTTTATTACCGACACGGATATCGTGGATGGACTCGGTGATTTTGTTCTCAAAGAAAAAGATGGAGATTCATTGAATGACCTTATAAAGTTCCATGAAATTCTTAATATTGATATCATGTTAAGAATTAGTACAGATATATACGAACCTTTGGCTTTTAACTTATCAAATGAACAATGGAAAAATATTTGGGAGCCATTGCAGCAATGCAAATATTTAGTTCATAAAATCGTTACTCCTGAAGGAGAAATTAGAGAAGTTTTCAATGTTGGAGGTGAGGAATTTCACGGTGATTATTTCAAGGATTGGATGAAATTACGCAATATCAGAATTGAAGCTTTCATTAAAACAGAAAAAGATTTGGAATTAATAAAGAAATATAGACCGCCGCTCCCAAAATATGCCTTCCCGAATATTGCTCATGCGGTGGATAAATTGGGTGATAGAGGCATAGTTTTGCCAAGAGCCTCGAGTAGCGTTTTCAATTATGCTGCCGGGTTGATGAATCTCGAAGATTTATTGATTGCTCCACTCTTAAAATCGGAATTATACAATCAGCTTATGGATCTTTGTCTTAAGGACACTTCTTACATCAGCAGTTTAGTTGTTAAATCTGGAGGTGATGTGGTACGAGTAATCGGCAACATAGGCAATGGTGGAATAGTCAGCAATAAATTTTATCTTGATTATATTTATCCATATGAAAAATCTCTAATTTATTCTATAACTTCCTCAGGCGGCAAAATTTTATTCCATAATTGCGGCAAATGCTTGTCTCTTCTCCCTATATATAACGAAATGCTCGACGGCCATGCGTTAGAATCTCTATCTACAAGCGATACTGGCGGCGATATTACAAGCCTTAATCAGGCCCGTAAATTGCTAAGTAATAATATTGTTATGATTGGAAATTTCGATCAAATTCAACTCCTAAGAAATGGAAATATAAATCAGATAAAACAAAGAGTTAGAGAGATTTTCACCGAAATCAAAAACGATGATAAATTTATATTTAGTACTTCAGATAGTTTGATACCAGGCACCCCATTAGAAAATTTGAAAGCATTGATAGATACATGCGCTGAATTGATTTAATTAACCAGAAGTTCTTATAAATATTTCATTTCTGCTTAAATCCGCGTGTCCGTCGTTTGATTAGAACCTTATATCTTAGCTGAATTTTTAGGTTTGTCTACATATCCGACCAATCTTATCCCAACTCTGCATGCGCCGAAAAATATACGCTGCACCAGGCGCTGCCGCATATAGCAGCGAGAGTCTGAGTAGCTACATGAAAATATTAGTGACAGGGCGTGACTACAGCAACTGCAAGGTTTACTGCAAGCGCAGATTGACCATATCCTAATCCTTTTCTTTTCAAACACTTGTATCTCTACTGATACAGCCTTCCAAGCTAGCCATGTGAGTTCGATTCTCATCGCCCGCTTTTTTTACAATTCTGCGCATTATTTAAAACACGCAAGTTTCGCCAAAAAATCATTGTAAGTCTTTTATATTCAAGGTGATATATTAGTTATCGCGTTTTTCGCGAAATGCACACTTTTAGCAAAAAAAAGTGAAAAAAAGCGACAAAAAGTGTTCAAAAAGCGTCACAAAGTGTCGAAAAAGTGTTACTTTGGATTTCTTATCAAATTAGCGCAAGTTTCAGCTTGCGCAAATTTAAATAGTGTGTTCGTTGATGGTTTTGCTTTCACGGATTTTCATAGTTTTGTGTTTTGTGCCGTAGTTTACTTTCAAAATAAACTCGCCGTCGGTTTTGACGGTTATTAATCGATTGCCTTTTGCATCTGCTCTTTCGCAGAGTAGTGATACAGTTTTATTATTGAACCAAAGGTTTTCAATACCCACTTTACCATCACTTTTTATGTTCCATGTTATAGTGTTACTTACAGCATCAGGTTTTATTCCTATTGCGTATTCGATAAAGTAAAGTATGGGGCCCATACCCGACCAGCCGACAAAATCCTTTCTGGAGGGATCGCCCTGGGTTATTCTCTGTGGCGCATAGTTTTCCCAAATAGTGCCGGTCTCTTTATAAATGCGGACAACGTTATCAAGATGGTTTAAGGCGATCTCTTCGGCCAGATTGTTATAGCCGTATTTTTCAAGCCCCCTGATAACCATCGTATTGGTCGGAGCCCATACCGCTCCTCGCCAGTAATCGCCGGTCTCAGGATTAAAACCATTCTGATCTGCCGCCAAAGTTGGGACACGATGCAATGTCTTAAAAGTTTTTGGATTTTCAAGCTCACCGGCAAGTAAGCCGGCTTTATCTTTTGTAGCCACTTCTGCCAGAAGCGTCCAAAACGCAGCTATAGTTTTTACGGGTGCTAATTTCGAATCAATAGTCAAATCATAATAGAATTTACTATTTGAATCCCACATATTGTTATTTATTTTTCGCGATAGCTCCGCCGCATCTTTAGAATATTTGCGATAGGCATCTTTCTTTTTCAAAATATCAGCAATTTGGGCCAGATTGCGGACAAAAAGAACCATCTGTGCTGATGTATCTATGGCAGCTCCGCCACCGGCGAGATACTGATTGCGTGTTGAATTATCCATGCTTGCCCAATCTGTCATGTAAAGCCCATTACCCTGACGAAGATATTTTTGCAGAGCGTTGTAATATTGAACCAGCGGCTCCCACACCATCTCAAGCCTTTGTTTATCGCCTGTCATCCGGTAGCTTTCAAGCTCGGCCCATGCGAAGATCGGATTATTTAATGAATCAAGGGTTAATACGGGATTAGGCGTTGGCTTTTCTCTGTCACGGTAAACAATCTCTTTTTCGTCTTTCTCCCAATTAAATCCCAACCTGCTGAATAAAGATTTGTTTTCCTTATTAATCCATAAATTATAGGGTGCGCCGGTTGTCCTGTTAATTTCTCTGCAAATCTCTCCATCTTCATATTGTCGTGCATAGAAATTGTCCAACGAAAAGATGCCAGGGACATGTGGATGTGCATAATTGCAGAACATGGTCATGAAGCATGTGTCCCAAAGAAAAATACTGTTACTGAATGCCGCATCAATGTATTGTGAAACAAACCTGCTTGTCGGCTGGGGTTCATAAAAATTCCTGAAAGCTATTTCCCAGGCCGCATAATAGCATTTGATGTAATCATTGTTTTCTTCAAAGACAGGTTTGGGCAGCTTATCTACCATTTTTTCAAATACCGGCAAGGGTTTTGGCACATAGCTCTTTTTAGGAAAATATTTTCCCTGTTCTCCCAGTGCGGTGCTCATCAGAACAATACAGATTGTAACTGCGGTAAAAAAAGTTTGGAGTATGTATTTTGATGTCCATATCTTCATAAAGGTGTTCTTTCTGCAAAAATTTATAGCCAACTAATTTTACATGCTTGGCATAAAATGCCCGTATTACATGGCGATAGTCAGTTTTATCGGCTTCCTTATAGATTTTTTGTCTAACTCAATTACGACAACATTATTTTCATCGCAGAACCAGCCCTGGCCTGTAACGGGATTTTGCTTTTTAGTGAGTAAACTGTCATTGAGTTTAATAGTTTTGGGCATTGATGATTTGTGCAATTTTACAACATAGCCGCGTTTTTCCAGCTGACCTTTAAATTTGCCTTCTGTCGGTTCAATACATATCTGGTAATTATCCTTATTTTCTGTAAAGGTAATTGGAGTCCGGCCGAATTTTCCAACATTATAATCCAGTGATTCGCCGTCATCCTCATATAAATTGAATGAGCCATTATCTCCGCCGTAAATATTAATAATCAGCGGATCGATTTTTTTCTCACCAGTATAAGCCATATCCGGCTGCATCGGTATAATCGCGCCAGCCTTTACAAAAATCGGCATTCTGTCCAAAGGACATTTATAATCTATTGTCTGATTACCGTCATACGCATCAGCAGTGAAATAGTCAAACCATTTGCCGGGCGGGAAATATACTGTTTTCAAAGCTATTCCATCCTTATCGCCGGGCTGAACCACAGGAGCGACAAGAAGTTCATTTCCGAAAAGATACTGATGTTCATATTTGTATGCATTCTCAACCTCTGGATACTGAAAATAAAGCGGCTGAACGATGGGCTGACCAGTTTCATGAGCAATTCTACTGTAAGTATAAATGTAAGGTATTAAACTGTATCGGAGCTGGAAGAATTTACGGCAGAGGTCGATACTCTTTTGACCGTAATTCCAGGGCAGACGCGCATTTCCTTCAGTCGGATTTTCAGTACTGCTGTGCAGACGCAGAACAGGGCTTAATGATCCAAACTGAACCCATCGGGCGTACAGTTCATACTCATCTGTTAATTTTCCCCAGAATCCGCCGATATCGTGCGTTACGTAGGGAGTAAGTACATTTCCAGCTTTTGTGGTGTATGGAATTTCGTATTCCAAAACTTTCCAATTTGAATAACAATCGCCTGTAAAGCAGGAAGGATAGCGATGCGAACCCGGTCCGCCGTATCTGCTGAAGATAAAACCGCGTTTATTAGTGTGCTGTTGTGTGAGGTCGTAATAAACACGGTTCGTCCACATTTGATCATCCAAGCCTTCCATTGTGGCTGAAGCACCGTCTATCCACCAGAAATCTACACCATCATCTACCATGGAATTATGCAAATCCATAAATACATTTGAGACAGTTTGGTCTGCTAAATTAAAGGGGATATTCGGTTCTCTTTCATTTTCGCCGATTGTTTTTGGAATAGAAATATTCAATTTTTTTCTTATATCTTTAGCATAGCTATCTTTATAAAACAGTCCGCGGGAAGGGTGGTCGTTAAGTGTAATTTTAATCCCGTTGTTATGTGCCCAGGCCATAAATTTTTTCGGGTTGGGGAAAATCGGACTCCAATCAAACCCGCCTTGCCATCCAAATAAATGCCAGCCGAAATCCAGTACCAAAACGTCCAGCGGAATATTCTCTTTCCTGAAACGGTTGACCATTTCTTTTAACTCGTTTTCGGTATAGGCCTGATCAGTGTATTCAAAATTCAGCTCTGTAATCCATCCTCCGAAAGCGTAACGAGGAATCATCGGAATTGGTCCAGTAATTGCGGTATATTCACGGAAGAAGGATTTGTAATCTCTGCCGTATACGAAGAAGTACCAATCCTGATTATTTTTTTCTTTTCGCGGAATAACCCAATCTTTTTTCTTGTCCCAAACCGGCGAACGACTGTCATCAAGTAAAAAATAACCATTTCTGCTCAAAAAACCGGGCGGAAAGGGAGGCAATTTTCCTCCGGGCATGGTTTCCTTTTCAATCGCATTAAAACTGGATATGGTTCCGCCAAGGTTATCGTTGTCTATGTCGCCCGGCTTCCAGTTGCGGGTCTGTCCGTCTTGCCATGCGATGTTCAGGTTGTTGGAATTAAATTCACCCGAACCTATATGATAGCGTATAGTCGCTTTTCCAGTGTCGATAACGAGCCAGCCGTTTTCCTCGACGGCTTTAAAATCAGTCGTGCCGACATTTCGATATAAGACTACGGCGCTTGGAACATCTAAAAAATTACTTGAAGGCGAGAACTGCATTCGTATCGATGCGCCTGAAAGCACATCAAAACGAACATTGTCACATATAACTTTGTTTCCCTGCCGTACAAACCCCTCGGCATATAAAGAATTGACAGTTATAATTAATAAAGCAATGTAAAATCCAACCAGTTTTCTCGTGTGCTTTGTGAGCATAATTATCCTTCCTGATTTAAAAGTTCATCTCTAATCAATTGTGCTGCGACCTGCAAGAGATTTTGTTGATTATTCGTGATGCCCCTTATGCAGACTCCAACCTTCAATGCAATTTAAGCGCAACCTAACTAAAATTTTAGGCATTGTTATTCTTAAAACAACCCCAATTTGGCATTCTTTATCCCCCTTTTGTGCACAGTTTTGCTCATACTCATTCCCTATCCTCTTTCAAGGATCAAAAGTGCGCTTCGCCGCGAATTGGGTGCCGCAGCCATTGCCGTTTCTCACATAACCATCTCTGATTATAAAATCGTCAAGCACGGCTTTTCGATAGCTATTCGTCGTCTTCTGTCTTCTGTATTCTGTATTCTATGTTCTGTTTTCACAATTATCTTGCAAAAGACCAGTCTGTATATTCCATCCAATCGTCGATAAACAGGCAAACGTCATCAAAATCTATGATTCCATCGCGATTCAAATCGCCATCCTGATTTTCGCCGCTATTATCATAGGATTGCGTCAGGTATGCAAAATCCCGGAAATTTACTATTCCGCTGTTATCCATGTCAGCCAACAGTGCCCAGCCGTAAGGTGCGATAGATGCCTCTGACGTTCCGCCGTAATAGCCCATATTGATTCGCAGGTTTTCGCCCCAGAGATTGTACGGATCATCCGGTGCAGCCAATAGTTCATTACCTAACGAATATCCCGGCGATCCTGCATCGATGCACCTGCTGGTTTCATCATCCCACGACCAGTAACCAACGTTTTTATTCCATCGCCAGCCTGCGCTTCTTAAATGGTAATCGCCTGGAACCCAGTAGTCATCCCAATATTTGTCTGGCGTGTTATTATCATTAACGAATCCCTTTGCAACAAAGCACGGGTCTGTATCGATATTGCCTTTTCCCCAGCTAAGATTAACCGTATTCGGCATGGATATTCCCTCGATACCTCCTCGGATCAATGAATAGTCAATTTTAATATTTCCTGCTGTCGGCCCTCGGTATTCAGCGACTATTATCTCTGGGCCATTAATATCATAATCATTATAAATATCATCATAAATGATTGAATTTTTTATTATAACGTCAGATGCTTCATCAGTTATTATTATTCCGAACCCGTTATCCGCAATTGTGCAATTAACTATTTCAGTTTTACAGTGATAATCCTCCTTACTATAGTCCCCTAAATAGATGCCTGTACCATTGTTTGTAATAAGACAATTTCTTATTTCACTAACGCCTCCTATTATTTTGATACCAGAACAACTATAAGAGGACGTACCTTTTCCTATAATTTCACAATTAATTATTTTTATCCTGTCCTTATTTTGCACTGCAGCATAAATACCTAAAGAGTAATCACGAACTGAACAATTCTTTATTATGTATTCACTTGCTTCACTGCCATAACACTCATTATAATTATAAGGATTCTCAATATAAAGAGCTGAATAAGGGGGATAACGAGTAGCAACAGAAGGATTACGAATGAAAGATAACCCTTCCAATGACAACTTCTGTATATAACGACGGCAGCTTTCGGGTGTCAAAACTGAAGATTCTATTATTGTTGCGGCTCTTATTTCAGGATTTTCAGGCTCAACACTTCGGATTGTCAATATTGGTGTACTGCTACTGATAGTAAACCCTGCATAACGTCCCGGGTGAACAATAATCTTATCATCTGGTCCCGCAGCATTTACTCCTTTCTGTATTGTATTAAAATCCTGTGGTATATGAATTTCCTTTGATGTATAAACTGTTACATATAATCGCAGCGAACTTGAAGATGTCTCCGGAGAATTAATTGGAACATAAATACTGTATGTGCCGTTATCCACCCCGTTAGTATCGATATTTAAAGTTATTTCATTGCTTTCGTTGCGTCCACATTTGCCATGGTCCGGTACAAAGGTCACCCACTCATTCCCATCCGGCACATCTATCTGCCAATGCAAAGTATCATAACCTGTATTAGTGATTACAAACTTCTTTTCAACTTGCGTATTTCTTTCGGCGTAAATTGTATATAAACTGCATCGTGGCGTTAAAGAAATGATTGGCCCAATTACGTTAAAATTAACAGAAACTATTTTAGGGCTGTTTGTTGCATCTGCAGAGGAAACAGTGAATTGTCCTGTATGATTTCCATATCCGGCTTTCATTGGGTCAACTAATATCGTAATAACACAATTGCCATCGCTGATCTGTCCGCGTACCGGAGCGACTCTAAACCAATTAGCGGTTAGTCCCGATATTTGCCAATTCAATATGCCCGTACCGCTATTATTTATTGTGATAGTCTGCAACTGTAATCCTGTATAGAGTCCATTTGCTGTAAAGTTGATCGTAGTTGGTGTTACCATAAACCATGGAGATTCGACATAAAATTCGTCAGCACCCATATCGATTATGCCAAACACTCTCTGATTTCCATCAATATCTGTTTCATTCACATCAGCAATGTAATTGGGGTCGCCTGCGTCTATACATTCCGAATTTGGATCGAGATGATAACCTTCGACGAAAATTGGGTCTATATCTATATTGCCAGTGCCTGATTCTCCTCCCTCTATATCAGAATAAGTGACATCAATTCTTCCATAATGTTGATTGGTGTAAGATTGACTCGCCTTATTGCCCCATATTATGCTGTTATTTACATTTACTAAATTATAACTGGTCGAAGGATACATTCCGCCGTTTGTATTAAAGATACCGCCCCCTTGTCTATTTGAAGCTGAATTATTTACAATCGTACTGCTGTTTACAAATGCTTCGCTGTAGGAATTTAGTAATCCACCGCCCTCCTGTGCTAAATTGTCGCTAACGATACAATTATTGAGATAAACCTCGTCACAATACTGGTTATATACACCTCCGCCACGGCTTGAAGAATTTCCAATTATACGGCAATGAGTAATTATGGTCGTGCTGTAATCATTGAAAACCCCGCCTCCGTAAACAGCCATTGAATCTTGTATAATACACTTCTCAATAGTTGCCGCACTGCCTTCGCAATAGATCCCGCCGCCGCAATTCGAAGCCGAATTTTCTTTTATGACGCAATTTCGAATAGTCGGCGAACTGCTGTAACAGTAAATTCCGCCGCCAATTGTCCCTGCATAATTTTCTCGTATAATGCAAAAATTAATTATTGGTCCGCTGTTTTCACAATAAATTCCGCCGCCAAGAGAAGCAATATTTTGGCGTATAACACATTTGTTTATGGTTGGACTGCTGCTCTTGCAACAAATAGCGCCACCACTATAATATAAATTTCCATTGATACTTTCCATTGGCCCATAGCCATTTATTATTGTAACTGCTTCGAGAATGGAATTTGGAGTTTCTCCATTTGTAAAATTAAATCCTCTGTGTTTATCTGACGAACTTCCCTGGCAATCGATTATAACATCATTTGGTTCGCCTGTTGCGCCTCGTACGGTTATTTCTTTTCCGTGAAAGAAAATGTCCCTGTTGCCATCTCCAGTGTATGTTCCCGGCTGCAAATTAATTACATCGCCGCTGACTGCCGCGACTATTGCTTCCTGGATAGTTGCATAATCTCCGCTGCCGTCAGGTGAAACATTTATTTCCCTTGCCGAACAGATTGATGCAATAATAAGCCCACCAAAAAGAAATAATACATAAAAAAAGAGATGTTGTTTTCTAAATTCCTTCATTGTTCCCATACGACCTCCTTAAGCTAAATTTTCTTTTTCTGTATTATCTTTATTATTTTCTCTTCCTCAAAATCAATCCGCCAAAAACTAATAATGCAAGCGTTGCCGGTTCGGGAATCGTAGCAATAAAGCCATGCACTCCTCCAGACCCACTATAATGCCCAACAATATTATCACCATCCATGTCAGTTATGGCAACAATCGAAGAGTGGGAAAAAGAAAAATCGAAAGTGGTCCAGCTTGTTCCATCATATAAAAAGTAGTACTCATAGCCTTCACCTTCCCCGTAACCACCAACAATATTACTGCCATCTATGGCCATGACACCTGTAAAACCCGCTCCTGGAAGTTCGATCGTGCTCCAGGTTTGATTTTCTATATTATAAATAACGCTATCAGGGGTTCCATAATATCCATAATCACATATAGCGACATTATTGCCACTTATGCCGACCACAGATGTATCAACATAACCAGAATTTGTCCATGGGTAAAGCAAAGTATTCCATGTTGTCCCATTATAAACAAAGCCGTGGAGGCCGGTTTCGTCTTGATAATATCCAGCGATGTTACTCCCATCGATGCCTTGTATATATGTGTCTCCTGCTCCGGGAAAATCTAACAATGTCCATGTTTGCCCATCATAAATGAAGCCACATTCGCGGGGGTGAGGTCTTGCAACACGACAGTTACCAACAATTTTACCATTGTTAATACCTTCAATCGTTGTATTGTAAATTAACGAGGATGCTAATTTTCTTGGGCAATCGAGCGTTGTCCATGTTTGACCATCATAAACAAAGCCGTGCGGATCTATTGCACCTTCATAATTCGAGCCATAGTTGGAGTAATAGCCAACGATTGTATCTCCGTCGATACCGGTTATGTATGTACATTTAGCACCCGGATAATCAAGGGTAGTATAAGAAATAGCCTGTACTAATCCTGCAAAACAAACCACCGCCGCTAAAACCAACAAATACCTGAGTTTCCTTTTCATAAAATCCTCCAATTAAAAAATAGTTTTCATTCCTCATTCACCAACAGCATCTTCTACTGCATATCACCAATCTAAAACAATGCACCATCTTTGCATTTGATTAAGAATAGGGATAATAGACAAAAAAATGACCGATACGAAAATGCAGAAAGCAGCTGACATGTTTTCAAAATCCTCCTAAACTAAAGACAGACTAAGACTGTAATGTATATAAGTCACCTAACGTGACTATCTTTATGAGCCCAAACGCATCCTCACCCGGCATTAACTAAAAGATTTCCTCTTCAACTTTTTTTAATTGTTTTTTATTCGCTTAAGAAGCCCAGCCAAAAAAGCAAAACAATCGTCGAGCTTAAATGCCTCGTAAAATTCCATATTGTTTATTGTAGGAATTCAGAATTATCAACACAACCCCAATTTGGTATTCTTTATCACCATATTGTGCAAAACAAATATAATTTCATTTTGAGTTGATGTACAAAAATAAAGTTAATAGGATTTCTTCATGCAATTGGTAAAAATTTTTAAAAAACTTCCCCAAAAAAGTTGACAATCAAACATAAATACTATATTGGACAAGTTACCTATTGCAATAATGAGATTTCAGGTCGATTCGTAATCAGTTGGCAGAAATTGTTTGCAAAGTATCCGAAAGGGACATACCTTTTAATTTCCTCGGATTGCCATGGAGTAATATATGAAAAAAAACAATGTCGGATTTATATGTATTCTTCTTTGGGTGGTGAGTATTGCCCTGGGTTCACAGGCAGAACGTGTAATTCGTTTCGCTCATTTTACAGATATTCACATAACAACGGACAACAATGCTCCGCAAGGGTTTGCGCAGGCTCTGAAATATATGCAATCTATGGAAGACAAACCTGAACTTTTGGTTACAGGCGGCGATCATGTCGGGGATTCGGCGGCGGCAACAGATGAAGTTGCGACAAAATTATTTACGCTTTTTAAAGATATCATTAAAGAAAACTGCCATATACCAATAAAATATTGTATTGGCAATCATGATATATGGGGATTAAATAAACCGGAAAGCAAGACAACAGGGGATGAAGAATTTTGGGGCATAAAAAGACCGATTCATGAATTTAACATGCCGGGGCCATATTACAGCTTTGATGTCAAAAACTGGCACTTTATAATTCTCGAAAGCGTTGTGCCGGAGAATAACGGCTATTATGTGAAGCTAGACGATGAGCAGTATAAATGGCTTTGTGATGATTTAGAAAAAAATAAAGATAAGTATTGTGTTATCTTTTCGCATCCTCCGATTCTTTCAGTCGCAGCTTTTTTCGATGATACTCAAAGTGAAAAAACGGGCAATTGGTTTGTCAGCAGCAGTTTAATGAATAGAGATGCCCGCAAGCTTAAAGACCTCTTCTGTAAATATCCGAATGTGAAACTTTGTATAAGCGGTCATCTTCATCTGCTCGATACGGTTACGTACAATGGTGTGACATACATCTGCGACGGAGCGGTAGGGGGAGCCTGGTGGAGCGGCAAATATCAGGAAACAAACGAAGGTTTTGGCGTATTCGATCTTTACAAAGATGGTACGTTTAAACATCAATATGTAAATTATGGGTGGAAATCACCTGTTGCAAAAAATTAAAATTTATTATATGGAGTTGAAATATGATGCATAAGGAATTTGTAAAGTACGGCGATTTTTATAGAAAAAACTTGCAGGATACTATTACTTTCTGGTCGAAAAATTCGATCGACAAAAAATACGGCGGTTATTTCACCTGTCTTGATACAAAGGGCAAGGTTTACGATACCGATAAATTTGTCTGGCTCCAGTGCCGTGAGGTCTGGATGTATTCAGCTCTATACAATAGATTTGAAAGAAAGCAGCAGTGGCTCGATTACGCGAAGTTAGGCATCGATTTCCTGACAAAAAATGGAATGGATAAGGACGGCAACTGGTATTTCTCGCTTGATAGAAAAGGCACGCCTTTGATTGCTCCATATAATATTTTCAGTGATTGCTTTGCCGCGATGGCGTTCAGTCAATATGCCCTGGCAAGCGGAAATGAAAAAGCGAAAACAATCGCGTATAATACATATCAAAATATTCTCAAACGCAAATCTAATCCGAAAGGAAAATATACCAAGGCAGTGAGCGGCTCAAGACCGATGATGTCGCTGGCGGTGCCAATGATTTTGGCAAATCTCTCGCTCGAATTGGAATGGATGCTTCCTAAAAAGCAGCTCGAATCCTCGCTTGATATGTGCGTTAGAGAAGTAATGGGAGTTTTCTACGATAAAAAAGCAGGACTGCTTATTGAAAATGTAGGACCTAAAGGCGAAAAACTCGACTGCTTCGAAGGCAGAGTGCTTAACCCCGGTCATGCTATTGAAGCGATGTGGTTTATGATGGATATTGCCAATCGGCGAAATGATAAGGCCCTTTTGAATAAATGCTGCGATATAATGCTGCACACTCTTGAATACGGGTGGGATAAAAAATACGGCGGTATATTTTACTTTATGGATATTCAAAATCATCCTACCCAGCAGCTAGAATGGGATCAGAAACTCTGGTGGGTGCATCTTGAAACTCTTGTTGCATTGTTAAAGGCTTATTCAAGTACCGGCAAAAAGGAATATTGGAATTGGTTCAAAAAAATCCATAATTATTCATGGACACATTTCCACGATAAGAAGTACGGCGAATGGTTTGGTTATCTTAATATACGCGGCGAAGTTTTATTCCAGTCCAAAGGCGGAAAATGGAAAGGGTTCTTCCATCTGCCCCGCGCTCTTTTCCTTTGTACAAAAGAATTCGAAACATTAGCCCAAAAGTAAGAATTGAAAGTACTATATGAATCATTTGATAGATTTAATCGTTATCGTAGCGTATCTGATATGCACTTTTACAATCGGCATATTTGCAAGTAAAATTCTTCATCGCGACCGCAAAACAACGGATGATTATTTTCTTGCCGGCAGGGATATGAAAGGCTGGATAACCGGAATTTCATTTGCTCTTGTTGCGATTAATGCCGATGTTGCGCCGTTATATGTCGGCATGAGCGCAGCGATGGGCACATCTGTCTGCTGGTTCTTTCTTTCACGGTTCAGCATCTCCTGGCTGATTTTAGCGACGCTGTTTGCTGTTAAATGGAGGCAACTGGGAATATCGACCGGACCTGAATTTTTCTCGTTAAGATTTAAAGGTAATCAAGGCAAATTCGTTCGTGTCTATGCTTCACTTTATGCGGTTGCACTTGGTGCAATACCATGGATTGGCGCAGGTTTGCTTGGCCTTCATATGATTGCCGGCCCGATATTCAATATTGATAATAAATTGGTGACTATCGCGATTGTGACTCCGATCCTGCTTTGCTTTATTTGGATTTCAGGCTTTGCCGGTGTGCTTATTGTGGATATTTTTCTAAGTTTGGTTATTGTATTGGCGAATATAGCTCTATTGTTTATTGTTTTACATCATTTTGGCGGACCAAGCGGTTTAGCAGAATCGATTACAAAAGTTCACGGCTCGTTTGCACAGGATATAATGAGCCCATTCCCAAAAGCAGGCAACGCAATTTTAACCCCGCTTGTTGTTTGCGTGTGGTTTATACTTTCGACTTTCGGAATAGGCGGAAATGTTGGCGCAGAAGGTCAGCGTGTGATTTCCTGCCGTGATAACAGGGAAGCCGCTAAAATGGGTGTATGGGCGGAAATCGTATTGTTTATTATTCTGCTGTCACTTACTTTGCCGGCGTTGGGTGCGATAATCAATCATCCAGAGTTATATCGTGCAGTTCCTGCTTTGCGAGAAAGAGCTTATGGTCTTTTGCTCAACGATTTTATGCCGACTGGTTTATTGGGTCTTGCCCTGGCGGCGATTATAGCTTCTGTTATGTCTGCGGTGTCGAGCTTTTTAAGTTATGGTTCACAAACTCTTGTGAACGATGTCTATGGAACATTGATGGGCAAACCAAGCGAAGCCAAAGCTGTTTGGCTTGGCAGGATATCGATGATATTCATTATGGGCGCTTCATTGATTGTCGTATATTGTTCCAATAGTCTAATGGGAATTGCTGCTAGACTGGTCGGCCTTTTCGGTTCGACGGCATTGATAGGCTGGGCTCAATGGTGGTGGTGGCGAATTAATTTTAAGTCGTGGGTTACGGCGAATATAGCCGGTCCTTTTGTTTATTTTTTATTGTCAATCATTCTTCCAAGAATCCCATGGTGGCAGCAGCAGGTGACCGAAGTTGAATCTGTACAGCAGCAAATGATAATGTACCAGGCGATTATAGCGATGGTGATTACAACTTCATTATGGGTTTTGGTAAGTCTCTTAACTAAGCCGGAAGATATGGAACATTTGAAAAATTTCTATCGCAAAGCGCATCCGCTTGGGCTTTGGCAGCCAGTCCGTCGAGCGATTGAAGCAGAAGATGGAATTGCTATATCGACTCCCAAATTATTAATACCTTCAGGTTTTCTTGTCGCGGGTTTAGGTGCGATAATGTTGGTTTTCTCAGTTTTGTGCATTTCATATCTTTTTGTCGCAAATTGGAAATCGGGCATAATTTGCGGAGTTACAGCATTCATTTTCGCGTTAGCTTTTAAATTTACGTTCAAATGGCATATTGACAGGATGGCTTTGGCCGGTCCCATTGAAAAACATCTGCCCATCGAGGTTCTGAAAAAGGTTTGATGTTGAATTCGTCGTTTATTCGACAAACTATATTTTGAGGGTCTTTATAACAACTCAAATTGGCTGACTCAACAGTCGAGATTGGCTCATTGTCTGTGGCAACCATACGATCACATGCTAACGCAGGTTTTTATAGCAACTTTAGTCCTTTTGCGGGAGGAGGAAGTATACTCGCCGCAGGCAATCTTGGACCATAAAAATAAGCGACCCTTATTTCATTTCTTTTACATTTTTCAGAAAATGTAATTTATAGGACTCAAATCCATACAATAAACCCCATTATTTGCCTAAAAGCATTAGAAAGAGACAATCGTGCCTAAATTGGGGGGAAATAGTATCGTATTGGTGTTGTGTGGCTTTTCCTCAATTAATATAATATAGACGTTGAATGATACGTAAGCGTAAATAGGGCGCTAAAAGTATCTGGCAGGAAAATTGTATTGAGAGAAAGGGCGTTAAGACGATGAAAAATAAAAAAGTTAAAAAGATGGAATGGATGAGAGGTTTTACTCTGGTTGAGCTTTTGGTGGTCATTTCTATTATAGCAGTTCTCCTATCAGTTATGATGCCTGCTCTCAGTAAAGCCAGAGAAGGGGCGCGAAGCACAGTTTGTAAAACAAACCTGAAGCAGATAACTCTTGCAGCATCGCTGTGGTCTGAGGAACATGGTGGTTATGTAGTTCCGAGTTTTTGGTATTCCCCATCTAAACCATACAATGATGGCACTCAGGAGAGTATCTACATTGAACAGACAATAGCAAGAGGCGGTTCGATTGAGAAATATACAGGTACAAATCAGAAGCAGAAAAATAATCTCTATTGCTGTCCTACCGCAACAAAGTTTGGCGAGTCTCTGTTTGCTCTAAGCTCGGGTATTTTTTACAAGGACAATAAAAAGGTAGACAGGACCGCTGGCGCTTCTTATGGAGTAAATGGTTTAGCGGTGACATATGATGAAGATCAATGGCTTGGGGCTAAGGGCATTAACGCTATAGACGATAAGTCTTGCGAATATTCGACTTGGGGGCCTGCGAATACTTATGCGTATGAGCATGGTAAAGCCAAGGTTATGGAGATACCCACGCCTTCAAGGAAGGTATATTTCTCAGATTTCAGTTTTCCGGTTATCTATGCTGAAGATTCAATGAAGATGTATCATGCGATCAAAGTTGTATGCAGGACGGGCAATAATAGTACCAGCGTAGGCGCTTATGCATATTATGATACTCTTGCCGCCGCTGGAAGCGATATATCAAATTTAGTCCAGTCTCGCTGGCATGGCGCGATTAACGCGAAAACAGGTTATGGCTATGGCAATATTGCATGGTTTGATGGCAGCGCATCAAAAGAACCCCCAAATTTTGATGATCCGACCAAACTTCGCAGGGTTTCAAGTGATATACATAGATATAGATGGCACGAATATTTTCAACAAAATGCTCGTCAGTAATATAACTATTAAGATAAACTTAAATAATTTCAAATAAATCATATTTTATTAGGAGGTGTGTAATGAAAGAGCACAAATTATTGTCTATAATATTGTTAAGTTTTATTTTTGCAAGTTGGACAATAGCGGAGCCGCTTCTTTATGAAGACTTCGAATTATATGATGTGGGGCTTGAAGGTACTTGGGAGCCGAATGATATTTGGAATGGCTGGTGGTACGGTGAAGAAGGTAATCCTTATTTGATGGCTTATGCTGATGATTCAGTAAGCTGCACAGGCAATAAGTCGATGAGACTTGAGTCACCTTTGAGGAATGGTACTGTGGATGGATATGACGGGCAACTATCTTCAGCCCAATGGGGTGTGCAAATCAGAAATAACGGTTCGACAACGGATGCTCGTTTATACAATGCAATAACAGCAATGGTCAAAACCAATTCTGATTCTAACATAGTTGCGGTTGCTATGTCTGCTAAAGATTCTTTCATGACACCTTTAACGAGTAAAAATACTTATATCGATATTCCACGTGATGGACAATGGCATAGAGTAATTGGTATTCTGGATGGTAACGGAGATCTGGAAAAGGTGAGGGAAGCACTGGTGTTTTTTACTATAGAACCAAATGCTCCTGAAGGCATTTCTCAGCTTTGGATTGACGATATTAAGTTCGAGCGTGTGCTTGAAGTGAAGGAACTTCTTAGTGTAGATTCTAATGGACCTTATGCAACTGAGGGTGGTGGTACTGAAAAGTTGACGTTTGTAATGCTTCAAGAACCTTCTGCGGATGTTACTTTTACTCTTGATCCTAATGGCGCACTTAATTTGCGTGGAGCAGGATATGATAATCCTGTTAATATTGTTTTCACAAATTCTAACTGGAATATAAAACAGGAAATTGTCGCAGAAGTAAATTCTTCCGCATTTTCAGTTGGTACAATTACGGCATCCGTATCAAGTGTGGATCCGACTTTGGATGAGGCAATTGCAAGCACTTTTTCTACTCCAATACTCGGACAATATGGCGCAGCATATGTCATATCTCCCGAGACGCCAACCGTGCGTTGGGCGGGCAGTGATAATACAGGTAATGATTTGTGTAATGGATGGAACGAAGGAAGTTTTTTTGTTTCTGCTGATGGCTTTGCTGTGGATTGGGTAGAATGGGCGCCAGGTGACGTTCCGGGCCTGCCTGCTTATGCAGAAATAACTTTCGATTTCAAATGTGCTAAAGATGTCAATACAATTGATATTCTGCATACTGGTTTTGAAGTTAACTTATATCCGGGCAGCTTTGACATTTCATACAGTACTGACGGCATCAATTTCACAACTCCGACAAATTATGAGGCATTTTCGGGAAATGGCTGGATTGCAACGAGTCATCTTGAGGTTAATGCTAAAAGCGTCCGATATGTCAAAATGCGTATAAATTGCCTTAATAATGACCCAGCTAAATGGTTCTTATTGTCTGAGGTGGAATTCAATCGTCCACCTGAGTTAGCATTCCCACGCTACACAATTGACCCGGCTACTAAACCACTGGGCAATCATAAGGATTTGAATCAAACAAATCTTATGAATGGTGCAATCATGTACGAAAATAAAAATACTGATTGGGTATTTTTCGATGATGCTTCTTTGCAGCCGTACGACAGCGCAATTCTATATGTCGATTATGGCAAGGTTAAAGAATTTTCAAATATTACTATGAATTATATTACAGGTAATGCAACTATAGGCGGAGTAACAACTGTTATTAGCACACCTCAATTAGTTAAACTGAGCTTCAGTGATGATGGAGCAACGTATGGTACTCCGATACTTGTGACTGATGGGGATGGTTGGTATGCAACAGGAACTACCGGCAAGGGCAGAACTGATAAAATGGCTTTCGCTAAGCAAACAGGTCGGTATGTAAAGGTTGAAGTTGTCGGCGATGGCGTTGGAACTCTTGCAATTGGTGAAATTATTCTTACCAACAGACCGCAGGTGACCTATGTCATCGATTCCAGTACCCCTGTATATGGTGGTTCTGGAGCACAGGGTGACGTTGCAACAGACTATTTCCTTCAATGCCTTAAAGCTGGTGATTTAACCAATACCCATATTCCAACCATCGTAGGCGCTTATGGCGATTCCGATTGGGTTGAATGGGCTCCCAGCGTAGTTGGTAAACCAGCATATGCTATAATAACCTTTGATTTAAAATCGGCTATAAAGGTTAAAAATGTAGCTATTACATATTGTGCATGGCCTTCAGACCCTCCAAGCGGCGTAAATGTTCCTGGCGGTTTTGACGTTGCTTACAGCACAACAGGTGGAACAAACGACTTTTCACCATTCCAGAATGCTAATGCCGTATTTTTGGACGATTCAGAAAAACAGACGGTATTTACTACCACATTTGATTTACCGCAGACGAATGCCCGGTATGTTAAGCTGAAAGTTCACTGTATGGATGATGATCCCACTAATTGGCTTTATCTTGCAGAATTTAAATTCAACGTATTTACTGGTGACATTAATGATGATGGTGTCGTAGATATGCGAGATATCAGAATGATGTCTTCTCAGTGGCTGCAAATGGGTTTAGGTCTTTCGGGCGATATTGTCAATGATCAAATAGTTAATTTTGAAGATTTTGCAGAATTAGCTATGCAATGGATGAATTGATAAGTTAGTTTTTGAATTTTTAAATGATAAAATTGCCCGCCTTTTTTTAGGGGGTGGGCAATTTTTTTTCGTTCTGGTTATTTTTTTATTATATTTTGAAAAAAAATGAAAATACTTAAAAATCATAAAAATATTTTTCGGTTAATGGTTTTGAATATTTTGCTGTTTGCTGTGATAGCAGCGGCTAAACCTCTAAGCGGAGCATTTGTTCAAATCAGTGATTATATGGCCGCTTATAGTCAGGCAGATTGGAATGAAGAAATCAGGCTGATGAGCGAAGCAGGCTTGGATACACTAATTATTGCTCCATCAATCGCTGATGGAATTGCGCATTATCCCAGCACTTTACCATTTGTAACACAAGTTGCAGATAATGGTGTAACATTAATTTTAACAGCCTGTGACGCTTATAACGTTAAATGCTATGTAGGATTAGTAAATGATGGCAGGTGGTGGTCAAGCGTTGGAAAAGGTACTATTCTGGCTTCGCTTGCCGCTAATGATAACGCGTGTGCGGATGAACTTTTGCCTCTTGTAAATCAGCATGCTTCTTTTGCGGGCTGGTATATGACGGAGGAAATCCTATTTCATTTATGGGGGACCGGCGGAAATCGTACCCAGTTAATAAGTACGCTGCTCAATCCTGTTGTAAATCATTTGAAATCTATTACGCCGGGTAAACCTGTGGCAACTGCCCCATTCGTAAGTACAAGCAGCGGAGCTACCAATTGTTACAATTGGTGGAATTATACACTTGGCCTGGTGGATTTTGATATTGTTATGCTTCAGGATGGATTCGGTGCTAATCCAAATCGCCAGCCCGAAGAGATATATCCATATTTTAATTCTTTACAACAAGCCTGCAATAATTGCGGGGTTGAGTTTTGGAATGACCTTGAAACCTTCAATGAACCAGATTGGTCGGCAAGGACTTTTGCAGATGGAAAACTGCAGATAACTCTAAATGAAAAATATGTAAATAAAATCGTAACATGGGAATGGTTTTATATAACGCCTACTCAGCGGATGAGAAATTCGACCAGAACAACTGATCGGCAGAACTTCTATGTAAAAATGCTGGCTCACAATAAAGGGCTCAATCTTGTATCATTAAATAAAAGCTATAATTTAAGCGAAACACCATCTTCGAGCTATCCGGACGTCAAGCGGGAATTGACCGATTCGCAAATTGATTTTGAGATGGATTCTCAAGTAGGTTTTTATCATAGCAGTTCGCAGCAGGTATCGGTTACAATAGATCTTCGTGAAAATATTTCAGCAAGATACGGTTTTGCCGCAACGATGATGAAAATGCAAAGCTGGGGTGCATATCTTCCCAGCAGTGTTCAAGTTTATGCTTCTCAAGACAATGTGAATTTTACTTATATTTCACAGCTTTCAACATATCCTGCTTCAGGCAATTCTCTAAACGTATATTTTGATTTTCCGCAAAATAGTATCACCGCAAGGTATATAAAGTTTAATATTCAATCATCAAATTGGCTAATGTGTTCGGAGCTAAGTGTATTTAGAGGTGCTGCATCAGGCGATTTCAATGTTGATGATAAAGTCGATCTTCAAGATATTGCGGTGCTTGCCGGCAATTGGCTCGACACTAATTCTGAAGGAACGCTGTTTAATTTTAAAGCATTTGCGGAATGTGCTGAAAACTTAGGCTGGCAGAAAAACGCTAAAGAGTTTTATAGGAGTAAATTCTACAAATTAAAAAATACCCAGGTTACGCAGGATTCCATTTACATGCAGGGCAGGAGTGCTGAAAGCATAGCTTCTGAACTGTCGGTAAATGGAATGGAATCTGTATTTCTTTTACCTAACGGTAATGATGGTTTTGTGCCTGGTATGATAACAGCTTTGCACGACAGGGGTATAGGCGCAGGGTTGATGCTTTTTGCAAGCAGTGTTTACGGCCCGAAACCTGCAGGTTGGCAAGCATGGAGAATGGAATTTCTTGGCTCATCGGATGATAGCCATGTAGGTTTCATTCATCCAGGGTACAGAGAATGGATGAAACAACGTGCGGTAAATATCTGCAATGCGAATGGAATTGATGCGATTACTTTTGCTGAACCAATGTACCCAATTTATGACGGAATAATAAAAAATCCTATTGTATACGCTGATGTTTCATCTGCTTATCAGGAAATTTTTAAAGCAGACACTGGCGAAAGTAATTTTCCCGATTTTACAAATCCTTCGAGTCCAGATTATTTTGAAACGAATATTGCACTGTACCAAAAGCTTGTAGAGCACAGGATAGGTTCTATAACTAATTATTTCGATGAAATAGTAAATGGAACTGGCGGTTTGAGGCAATCTGCACCTGATACTCTGGTTGTAACATGGTCCCTTGCCTGCTCGAAAAAACCTAATGGAGGTGTACAGATTTTGCCGGAATGGGAAGGCAACGACGCTTATAGTATAGTCAAAAAAACAAAGCCCGACATTCATTATTATCAAACTCACTGGCCGGATTGGTGCGATCCGACAACTACCCCGGAACATGTGTATAAATATGTAGATAATTTTAAAGAGGCCTGGCGTGCCATGCCCGATGTCCGAGTGGGTGTGCAGGACGACTTTGGAAGCAAGGCTAATACGCGACGAGGAGATGAGTACTACAGTGCTTTTCTTACAGCCTGTCAGGCAAGCAATGTTTCAAATTCAACTTATTATTGTTTCGATATTCGTCCGGCTATTTATGAAGATGCTCCGCAACTCAAAAGGATTTCTCAGTTTGTAATTTCCAGTGATATTGCTAATCCATCTACCTGTCTTAGAGGTGCTGCAGTAAATACACATGCTAACAGCAGCGGGAATTTGAATTTGAGAGTTCATTGCAAGGATTCTGTTGCCTCAAAATGGTTTTTCATTTCTGAGATCGTGATTAACGATCAAACGGGCGGTTTTACTTATACTATATCATCTCAAACTCCGCCTTATTCCGGCAGACCAGATGATAACTATGACCTTTCAAATGGTACATTTGCATCTGCGAATTTTGATGACATCGAATGGGTTGAGTGGGCACCAAGTGCTCAAGTCAAACCTCCGTATGCGGATATAGTTCTGCATCTTCAACCGAATGCCCCGGTTAATATTATCGAACTACATCTGCTTAAGAATGAGGGTGCGGGCATTTATCTTCCTGAAATCATTGAGGTCAATGGAGTTCAGCATAATTTCAAGACATTAAATCTTGAATTTGACCAAAGAATTGATAGTAACAGCGCAGCTTTGATTATGCAGCGAACTATCGTAAAAGAACCAAGCATTAATTGCACGGTTTTAAGAGCGAGTGTTGACGGAAATTTACTCAAATTGTGGCTTGATCAGCCTGTGCAGAGAGGTGATACGCTTTTGGTGGATGTAAGCGGGATAAGAAGCGATATGTCTGCGAGATGGGTCAATGGTGACAATCCCGCGGAAAACGTTACCAGAGGCACCATTAACATAATTCCCAACGGTACTATAATCGGGCTAAAAGTTGAATGATATAATTTAGAAATGATATATATAAAAATCGAAATAATTAATAAAATTATAGGAGTATTATAATTATGCGTATTACCGGAACCTTCATTGATGAGATTACTGTTGATATTATGTCAAATAACTGGGGGCCCCAGGAATGGGCAAAAGATTTTCGTGCTATGAAGCACATAGGGATAGATACAGTTATTATTATCAGGTCAGGTTTTCAGAACCAATGCATATTTTCATCGAAAACGCTTAAAAAGCATATCCCGACAATGTTGCCGGTCTATGACGATTTGTGCGAATTGTTTTTGAAACTCTCGGAAGAAAATGGAATCGCTTTATATTTTGGTACTTATGACGACTATCATAAATTGAAGAACAACGGTCATCAAAAGATCATTGAGGTGAATAAAGAATTTGTCGAAGAAGCATGGCAAAAATATGGTTCGTTCAAGGCGTTTAAAGGCTGGTATATTACTCAGGAACTTGCGGTAAAAGACGATGCCAGTATGCGTTGTATAAAGGAAATCGCTGATCACTGCAAGCTTATATCAAATAAAAAACTTCCTACA
>JBDKUM010000045.1:0-43894 GCA_039679715.1 Phycisphaerales bacterium | reverse complement strand
ACTCGGTTAAAAATTGCTCATTATAATCGGGCGAAGTTTTTGATAATTCATGTAATAAATCACAGTAAAATAACCAGCCGGCTGCACGCCAATATTCAGACTCATTGTTATTTGAATCTGCGGGCTTTACAATCTCTTTGCATAGTTCGAGTGCTTTTTCGTTTTCACCTGCTTTTGTTAAAATGCGGGCTTTTGCCAGTTTCGCACGTTTTATGACGGCAAGTGACTTAGAAGAGGCAATTATCGAATCGTAAGAACCTATTGCGTTGTTATCTGTGAATTCATTTTGAGCGGCTTTGATAAATTCATTAGTGTCTGATGCTATATCAGTACTAAATGTCGGATAAATTAACTGCTGGTTAGCATCGTAAACCAATAGGCCGTCTACATCCTGTAAATCCGTTAAAGATATTTTTGCAAAGTCGGAACTATTAAATTTATTTTTTAAATTATCAAGATATTCCGCGTAGTTTGATTGTGCCTTCTTTAAAACCTTTTCAATTTCCGCTTTATAGATATTGATGAATTGCTGCCTGACTGCCAGTGTCTGATTTTCAATGGCTTGTGTCATAAACCATAATAAGCAGACCGTGGGCAGTATGACTGCTATCGCTAGCAGCAATATCACCCATTTTAACTGGTCGGAAGAATTTTTAAACTTTTTCATCTATGCAAAATTCATTACTATGTCAATTTATCTCTGAAGTTTTTCATTTTCGTTTGCACTAAGATATACACCATAAGTATCGATTGCGTAATTCAAACCTATTGGTTTTAAAATGGAACCAATCGCTTCATTAGCACTAATATTTTCAAGATTCACAGGTTCAATATATTTTCTTGCTTTCGAACCTGCCAGCGACTGGCTTTTCTTCCATTGATATGGAACGTCAGCAGCTTTGCATATTTCGATTATGGCATATTGAACAGTCAGACGATCACCATCAGGACTTTTTGCCGCATTTACTGTAATTAGATTGTTCAATCTTGCGTTATACTCGGCGGCAGCTTTGTCTTTTATTTTCTGCAAATCTGTCTTAATCTCTTGGTTATCTGGTTCCGCTTCCAACGAGGTTTCATAGAATTTAATCGCGTTTTGATAATCACCCTTTGCATTGTAGGCTTTGGCAAGGAGATTGAGCGATGCGGCATTTTTATGGTCGCTTAATTCCACCACTTTTTGCCACCACTTGATCGCATCATCAAATTCATTTGAATTATAGGCAAGCGAGCCAAGGCCGTTAAGGGCAGCACCATTTTTGGGTTCCAATGCAATGCATTTTTCGAAACTGGCTTTAGCGTTCAATTTTTTTTCCTGATTAAGTTGTGCCCAGCCAAGACCATTGTAAGCGGCATCAGATTGCGGGTCTAGTTCGAGAGCTTTTTTGAAAATTTCTTCCGCATCGGCAAATTTTTTTTCATTCCATAATTTCCAGCCTTGTGATACGATGTTTTCAGCTTCTATTTGTTCTTCGACTGATAGTTTTTTAATACTTTTTACTTTATATTGAAAAGATACTATTAAACTTCCATCCATAGGAATCAATTCTTCCACATTTATTTCAGTTCGACCATTTTTATCTTTTAGAAGAGCATTACGCGGTATAACAGAAATAAGTTCTGCGTCTTTCGGCAGCAGGTAAGTACAAGTTGTCAAAGTTGGTTCACCTTGCGGCCAATACTTCATATAACATTGGTATGCATTTTCAATTAATTTTACCGGTGTTATTTGATCTGGCAATGTACCTTCGGCAAAACCTTCAACAGATTCGCCGGGCTGCAAAGGTTTATTAAATATAACATTGTAAAGGTACTCGTTATTTTCTTTTTTTGAGGTAAATTTTATCAAATTGCCGGATTTCTCATAAATCTTTGTGATATTTAAACAGGTTTTAAAGCTTTTGGAGGTTTCGGGCTTTATGCTGTCATTTGTATATTTCTCATAAAACTTGAAAAACATAACACCATTCGGCTCGATTTTATAATTTGATATTTCTCTTTTGGGTATTTTGTTTTTAGTCGAGTTTATTTTTTCCGACTCGGCGATTATTTTTTGAGGAATTTCGGTAGGATTGCCATTTTCATCAGTGGTTGCGAAGACAAATGCGAACTCCTGTGCAGGCTGCATTTCGGCATTGCTTTTGAAACTCATATACGGCGGAGTATTGATGCCAATAACATAATATTTGCCGGGTTCAAGTTTTACAGGCATACTGCACATGAATCCGTCATCGCTAAAGTGGATATCGCCTGTTCTTTGCGGGAATGGCTGGCCTTTTTGCACCCAGGCGAAACCATATCGATACATTTCTTTGTCGAATGTCACTGTAATTTCTTTTGAATCCGGCGAAACGTTATTAGCGAAATTTTGAGGTGAAGTTTTTATTACAACCGGTCTTTGGGAGATAGCTTCAGCTTCAGCTAAAACAACATTTACAATATGATCCGTATCTGCCTGCACTTCTTTTTTCCACCAGTAAATGTCCCAATCATCTACGGAACCCTTATTGGTCCATGCTTCACTTTTTTCGACGATTTGCATACCTTTTGGCACGGCTAGAAAGAAAGTCTCGTACATAACCTCGCCCTGATGATTAATCATTTTTAACTGGTTTGTATTTGGAAGAGGTTTGCTGCCATCGCAAGCCCAGCCAAAATTAAAAAATGCTCCCGGCGACAAGGGTTCCTTTGGATTCCAGAAAATATCATAATGCCCCTTTCGATCCTCTTCTGCAAGCATTTCAATATCCATAGGATTACCCATAATGTCATAAAATTTCTGATTTATAGTAGTTGTACTGGAAATCCGGAAATGTTTGGTTATTGATTTTCCTGTCCAATTATATACATAACCAAAGCCTCCTAATCGCAAAGTTAAATTTTCATCTACCACATAAACATGACTATTGGAATATAACTTTTTCACTCCTGCTTCCGCGCTTATTTCTCCATATTTAGAACCGATGTATGTAGAAGCTTCAGTACCTAAAATATCAAATATATTTTTCTCATTTTCTTTTTTGAAGCCTAATTTATCAAGCTGCTGCTGGGCTTTTTCGGCGACACTTTTCTGGTCGGGGAAATAATCAACCACTTCCTGAAAATATTTCGCGGCGTTTTCATTGTCATTTTTTTTCAGAAAACAAGTTCCCATCTGGTACGTCGCACGAGCGGCAATTCTCTCAACATCATTGTAATCTGTTCGAATCTGGGTATAAATTTCCACAGCTTTATCGAGATTACCTTCGGTTTCCTCGGCATAAATTCCCTGTTGGAGCAAAACGGCAGAAGCCTGCAAATTTCCATTTGATTTTTGGCGGGCTGTACCAGACCCTGTTTTAAACGACAAAGGATAAATTTCCGCAGCTTCGCCGTTAATGCCTTTGCAGCTCTGGTAGCTTGGGCAATTTACACTTAATTCGTAAATATAATTTGGCTTGAGTTTTATACCCATTACGAGCGTTCGCTTGTTCAGCCATTGAGTTTTGCCGGTTGTTTCGGGGAAATTTGGACCTCCGCCGCAAATTGACATTCCATCAGTATTCATATCCTGATCGAATTCGATAGTGATTTGTGCAAGTGCGGGCGAAACATTCTGGTCGCCATTTGCAGGGATTGTTTTGATAACTTTCGGCGCAGCGGCATTAAGATTTTGAGAAATTAAAAAAAATACAATTACAAAAAATAATGTTTTCCTAAGCTTTTTCATTTTTTGGCTCCTTTTGAATAAATTAACATTAATTATGCAAATTACCATAAAATTTGTCCAACGGTTGCGGTTACGAGGCTCGTTTCGTATTTCGTTTAACGTTTTACGTAACCCAAACGAGCTTCGCAACCAATTAACTTATAACGAACGGATGTTACCGATTTGTTACCGTTTCATCCTTTTTTGAAGATTTTTTGTGATTGTTTTGGTGCGTATTTCTGCATATAATGAATTATCCGATTTAAATGTTTTCCAGAGAAGGGATAACAAGGATAAAACATATCTCTGTGAACTCTGTGATCTCTGTGGCTAAATATAAAATTGAAACTCTGTGGCTTTTTTGGAGAATGGAAAATGGTTCAGTTTTTTTTAGGTTTAGTCTTTGTTATAGTCGCAATCGGTTTATTCGTATCAAGCAGAAGAGATAAAGAATCGCCGCATCATGATGAGGCAATCCGTTCATTAGGATTGAAACTTGCGGGCGTATTGTTCTTTGCTATCGGCATATTTCTTTTCGCGTCAACTTCATTCGTGATTGTAGGTGCAGATGAGGTCGGCCATTTGAAGAAAATATATCTGGGCAGGGCGATGAAGCCGGGACAGGTTATCGCATTTGAAGGCGAGAACGGGCCGCAGGCAAGAATCCTTACGCCGGGCTTTCACTTTTCACCATTTTTGAGAGTGATATATAAAGTTGAATTTTTCCCGGTGCTTGAAGTGCCAAGCGGTTTTTGCGGGAAAATTCTTGCAAGCGATGGTTTGCCGTTGCGAACAGGGCAGGTTTTCGCGGATGAATGGCAGGAAAGCAAATTCCTCGATATGCTCAACGCAGAATATTTCCTGAAAAATGGAGGCCAAAAAGGGCCTCAGCTTTCAGTGCTCAAGCCCGGTAAATACAGACTAAATCATTATCTTTTTACTGTTGATGCGAGGACAGCGGTAAAAGATATACCCGCAGGTTTTGTGGGCGTTGTTAAATCGAACGTTCAGCAGGCAGCGGAAGATCCAAACGCAATTGAAAGCGTAAAGACAGGGCTTAATCTGACGGCGGAAGTTGTGCCGGTCGGCTATAAGGGCGTTTGGAAGAAAGTTTTAATGCCCGGGCAATATTATTTAAATGACGATGCATATAAGGTAATCGAATTCGATACGCGAATTCAGACATGGGAATACAGCGGCGGTTATCATCGCCGATGGATCGACCTTGAAATTAATCAGGAAGGTGAGATACAGCAAAAAACCAGAGAAGCGGATATACCGTTTAATAAAGATGCCGCGGATATGGCGATTGCGGTCAAGGTTGAAGGCTGGGAATTTCCGCTCGATTTGAGAGTGCTTGTTCAGGTTTCGCCGGAAATGGCGCCGTATGTTGTCGCGTCGGTTGGAAATATTCAGGAAATTGAAGATGATATTTTAACGCCGACAATTAGAAGCGTAATAAGAAATGTATGCGGCAAAATAAAAGTGTTCGATTTGATTGATAAACGAAGCGAGATTGAAGATCAAATCGAATCGAAAATTATTCCTGAAGGTGATAAGGCATGGATTTCAATTAAAGAAATAAGAATTGGTGATGTGATCATTCCGCCTGAACTTCTGGTATCCAAACAAAGAGAACAGCTCGCAGGGCAGTTAAAGCGGACATTTGAAGAAGAAAAAATTGCGCAGGAAACAAGAATCGAAACTGAAAAGAAACGCGCTATGGCAGACCAGCAGCCGATTCTAATGGCAGCTCAAATTGAGAAAGACGCGGCGGAGTTCCGTAAAGACGCTGCGAAATTTCTTGGCGAAGGTGAGAAACTTCGACTAGTACAAATCGCAGAAGGCCAAAAGGCTCAAGCAGATATTCTCGGGCAGGATAAAGTAATGCAGCTTGCGATGCTTAAAGATATTCTTGAAGCTGCGAAGGAAAAACCTGAAATCGTGAAAGTGCCTACAGTGCTTGTACAGGGCACAGGGCAGGGCTTTGAAGGAGCGGCGGCGGTATTGGGCGCGAGTAATATTATGCAGGTGCTCTCGCAGCAGCAAAAAGTTTCAACTGAACAGGGTAAAAAGTAACAGGAGGTGAAAATGAATGCGAAATATATTCAATTAACCGACAAGCAGATTGAACAGCTTGAAAAGCAGAATTGCCGATGCGAAAACTGGAAAGATGTTCTGGTGTCGCCGGCGTTCAAAACTGATTATATTAAAAATGTCAAGTTTTCAGGCAATATCAAGCTTGGAAGTTTTGAGAAAACGTTCACTTTCTACGGCGGCGTGCAGCATCATTGCGGTTTGTATGATGCGCATCTGCATAATTGTACAATCGGCAACGATGTTTATATTGCGCATGTTTCAAATTATATCGCTAATTACATTATCGAGGATGAAGTCATAATCGAGCATATCGATTTGATGGCGACGGAAGGGCAATCGACTTTCGGCAACGGTATCAAAGCTGTTGTCATAAACGAAGGCGGCGGAAGAGACATCCTGATTTATGATAACCTCTCATCGCAAATAGCCTATATATTGGCGTTATACAGGCATAAAGGCAAGGTTCTGGAAAATCTTGAAAAGATGATTATGCAGTACGCCGAGAGTGTCAAATCAGATATTGGTACTATCAGCAGCGGTACGCACATGTCAAATTGCGGAACGATTAAAAATGTACGAATCGGGCCAGGTGCGATTATCGGAAATATTAAGCGTCTCGAAAACGGTACTATCAAAAGCTGCAAAGAAGACCCGACGGAAGTCGGCGCAAGCGTTGTAGCAAAAGATTTTATTATTGCCGAGGGCGTGAAGATTTCCGAAGGCTCAATTATTTCTGATTGCTTTATCGGGCAGGCTGTGAGAATGACAAAACAGTTCTCGGCCGAAAATTCCGTTTGTTTCGCAAATTGCGGTTTCCATCATGGTGAAATCTGTTCGATTTTTGCAGGGCCGTATACTGTAAGCCATCACAAATCTACGCTTCTTATCGCGGGCTTATTCAGCTTTTTTAACGCAGGCAGCGGAACCAATCAAAGCAATCACATGTATAAAGTCGGTTCGGTGCATCAGGGGATTTTTGAACGCGGAGCGAAAATAGCATCCGATGGTTATGTGATGTATCCCGTTAGAATAGGGGCTTTTTGCGTTGTCATGGGCAGGCACTATCAGCACCCTGACAGCAGCAATATGCCGTTTTCATACATGTTCGAGCAGGATAATAAATGTTTTGTTGTTCCGGGTGTGAATCTGCGAACGGTAGGCATTATTCGTGACGGCGAAAAATGGCCTAAACGCGATGAACGTATATGCCCTGAAAAAACCGATTTGATTATTTTCGATGTTTTAAACCCGTACACTGTTCAGAAAATTGTTAACGGCCTGGAAATTCTTTTAAATTTAAAATCGGTTACCGGCGGAAACGATGTGCAGTGTTCCGAAACTCTGCATTTGAAAGCCGCATGGATACATAAAGGCATAGAATTGTATACTCTAGCGATAAATAAATTCCTCGGTGATTGCCTTATTGCGAAATTAGCCGACTCAAAGCTTAATTCGCTTGCAGATTTGAAAAAAATATTTACACCTTCGGACTCCGGGCTTGGCAAATGGGTTGATGTTGCAGGCCTGATAGCTCCGCAGTCTTATATTGAAAATCTTCTGGGCGATATTGAAAGCGGAAAATTGAATTCGATTGCTGAAATTTCTAACAGTCTTCAAACTTGTTTTAATCAATACAAGGAAAATAAATGGTCATGGGCATGCGAGAAAATTAATAACATAATGAAGAATAATTGTGATACGGAAAATGTAATTAAGATTATCGAAAATTGGGTTTTTGCGAATCACAAATTATACGAGCTGATAATTCAGGATGCCCAGAAAGAATTCGATGTGCAGCCCAGACTTGGTTTCGGCATCGATGGCGACAAAGCGGTTCGCGATGCGGATTTCGACGCTGTAAGAGGAACTCTCGAGACCAATAGTTTTGTGAAAGAATTAAAACGAAGACAGGAAAATGTCAGCAAGACTTCAAAAGAATGGATTGAAAAATTAAAAAACTTTAAGTAAATGAGTAAAAGGGTAGATGAGTATATGAGTTTAACTCATTCACCCATTCACTGATTTACTTTTTTACGATTGTTTAGATTTCTATATTATACTCTTTTAGCTTTCTATAGAGTGTTCGTTCGCCGATACCGAGCATTTTGGCGGCTTTCTCGCGGTTATTATTGACTTTCGCGAGAGTGTCAATAATCGCCTTGCGTTCGATATCGTTGAGTGAAACTCCGCCGAGAGGGACGCCGACCTGCCCTGAAAGCTGGCGAACCTGATAAATTTCAGGCGGGATATCTTTCACATCTAATTTCTCGCTATCAGTCATCACAGCCATTGTCCTGATGCAATTTCGCAGTTGACGAATATTGCCCGGCCAACTGTAAGACTTGAGAATATTCAAAGCGTTATCTGTTATAGTTTTTTTCGCAGAGCCGAGTTCTTCGGCAGCCTGCTGAAGAAAATATTCCGCTAGTTTGGCGATATCCTGCGTTCTATCCCGAAGCGGCGGAACTGTAATGCTAACGCCTTTGATTCTGAAATATAAATCCTGTCGAAATTTTCCATTTTCAACGAGATTAGCCAAATCATGGTTTGTCGCGCTTATAACGCGGACATCAACAACGGTTGATTTATTTGAACCAACAGGAACAATGATGCCGTCTTCAAGTACACGCAGCAATTTTGCCTGCATCGTCAATGGCATATCGCCAATTTCATCAAGAAAGAGCGTGCCTTTGTCTGCGACTTCGAATAAACCTTTGCGTGCTTCTGTCGCGCCTGTGAATGCGCCTTTGGCATGGCCAAAAAGTTCGCTTTCCAATAAAGATTCGGTCAGGCCTGCGCAGTTAATGGGTTTAAACGCGTTATTTCTACGCAGCGAATTGTTGTGTATCGCCTGCGCGAGCAGTTCTTTACCTGTTCCTGATTCGCCTTCAATTAAAATTGTGATATTCGTCGGAGCGACCCTTTTAAGGACTGAAAACAGCGATTGCATCGGCTGGCTTTGTCCCATTACTCCGTCAAAGACAAAACCTTCTTTGTTCTTTGGAGCGGCAGAGGTAATTAGAAATTTCTTAAGCGATTTTTCAACCATCGCACGAAGTTGGTCAATGTCGATTGGTTTGACAAGATAATCCGAAGCGCCGCTTTTTAAAGCTTCTTTGCATGTTTCAATAGTGGCGTAAGCTGTTATTAGAAAAACTTCGCTGTCGGGATTATGATCTTTGGCGGCTTTCAAAATATCAACGCCGTTGATTTTATCGTTATGCAGATTCAAATCCGTAATAACAATATCTATATGACGTGTGCTTAGAAGCTCAATTGCGTCTTTAGCTTCGTATATCGCGATTGTTTCACCGCCGCTATTGGCCAGAGCCTCGGCGACCACGTCGGCATGTGCCCGTTCATCATCAATTATTACAATTACTGGTTTATCTGCCATAATTATTAATATTCAATAACCAATTCCAATAATCAATTTTGGAATTGGTTACTTGATTATTGGTTATTCTTACTATCCAGCGGTAGCAGGATAGTAAATGAAGTTCCTTTACCGATAATACTGTCAACTTTTATAGTGCCATCATGCGCTTCAATAATTTTTTTTGAAGTTGAAAGGCCCAGCCCGCTTCCGCCGGTTTTGGTAGAATAATATGCGTGAAAGATTTTTTCAAGATTTTCCGGCTCAATACCTTTGCCCGTATCGCTAATAATAACCACAGCGGAGTTATCCGAACGTTGGGTTCTAACAAGCAGTTCACCGCCGCCCGGCATTGATTGCTGCGCATTGATAAACAAATTCAGCAATACCTGCTTGAACGAATTGCTGTCCGCAAAGCAAACAAGCGGCTGACTGCAAAGCGACAGACGAATTGTAACCGATCTGCTGATTGCCTGCGGCGAATAAAAATCGATCATATCAACTACAAGCTTATTTATATCGACAGAAGCAGGGTGCAGTTCGGCTTTGCGAATGTACCGCAGAAAATCTTCGAGAATCTGCTCAAGCCTGTCTGTTTCTTTCTGGACAACAGCGATTTTTCTTGCCGCCCTGGCCGCGTTTTCATCTTTTGATGAAGAAAGGTCTTCGCCGGCAAGTTTGAGATTGATTTTGATAATCGAAAGAGGATTTTTTATCTCATGTGCCAGACCGCCCGTGAGACGACTTAATTCCTCAAGCTCGGATAATTCCGAAATATGCTGTTTATCTTGATTTTGCGACATAACTTCAGCGTAGAGCGTATAGCGTGCAAACCTGCTTTTCGCTCTACGCTCCACGCTAAACGCTGTTTATGCTTTTGGTTGCTCGCTCTCTGCTTTCATTTGAGCAAGAGCGGCTTTTCTTGAAAGTTTAAATCTTCCCTGGTCATCGATTGACAGAAGTTTAACCGGAATCTCATCGCCCATTTTGCATACCTGGTCAACGTTCTTAACATAACCGTCCGCAAGTTCGCTGATGTGGCAAAGACCTTCAACGCCCGGCAAAATCTCGACAAACGCGCCGAATTCCTTTATCGAAACAACTTTCGATTTCGGATAAATTCTTCCAACGGTTGGTGGTTCGGTCATACCCTGGATAAGCTCTCTTGCTTCCATGTGGCCTTCGCCGCCAACGCAACTGATATAAACAGTGCCGTCTTCTTCGATTTCGATTTTCGTACCGGTCTTTTCCTGCAATGCTTTAATCGTCTTGCCGCCCGGTCCGATTACCTTGCCGATCAGTTCAGGATCGATATTGATGCTTGTCATCTTCGGTGCGTACTTGCTTAACTGCCCGCGAGGCGTGCTGATTGTCTGGCCCATGATGTCCAAAATTTTCAAACGTGCCTGGCGTGCTCTTTCAAGCGTTTCGACCAAAATATTATGAGGCAGAGATTTCGCCTTCAAATCTAATTGTATTGCCGTGATGCCATTTTTCGTACCGGCAACTTTGAAATCCATATCGCCGAAATGATCTTCATCGCCGATGATGTCTGTCAGCAGAACATATTTTCCATCTGCCTGAACAAGACCGATTGAAATGCCCGCAACAGGTTCGACAACCGGAACGCCGGCATCCATAAGTGCGAGCGTACCGCCGCAAACTGAGGCCATTGAACTTGAACCGTTCGATTCTGTAATATCGGAAACGATCTTTATAGTATACGGGAAAGAGTCGAGACCAGGTCTGACCTGTTCCAAAGCTTTTTCAGCTAAAGCGCCATGACCTATTTCACGTCTGCCCGGCCCGCGTAGCGGTTTTACTTCACCAACCGAATAGGGCGGGAAATTATAATGCAGCATGAATTTCTGGCCGTATTCTTCGAGCAGACCATCAACGATTTGTTCATCGCTGCTTGTGCCCAGTGTAACTGCAACCAGGGCCTGTGTTTCGCCGCGTGTGAACAATGCCGAACCGTGCGATCTTGGCAGCAAGCCGACTTCACAACTAATCGGTCTGATGTCTGTCAATGTTCTGCCGTCAGGACGTTTGCCCTGCATAATCATGTCGCGGACGATTTCGCTGTTGATGCTGTCAATTATTCTTCCCATCAGAACAGACGAACATCTTGCTTCTTGGCCGTCCTGCTCTGTGCAGTATGTTTCTTTAATGCCGTCAACGATGGCCTTTATTGATTCATTTCTCTGTTTCTTGGAAATTGTTGCGAACGCGTCTTTTAATTGCGATGAATATTTTGCTTTTACTTCATCAGCTAAAGCCTGGTCCCAGGTAATTTCAGGAACCTGTTTCTCTTTGCCGCATTTTTTAACGAGTTCGTCTATTAAATCGCAAACTTCGACAATAGCTTTGTGAGCGGTTTCGATACCTTCGGCAACGACTGATTCCGGCATTTGCTTTGCGTCGACTTCAATCATATTGATTGCATCGCGTCTGCCTGCGAGCATAAGATTGAAATCGCTTTTTTCTCTCTGCGGATAAGTCGGATTGATTACAAATTGTCCGTCAACCCTGCTCAAACGAATTGCGCCGATTGGCCCCTGAAATGGTATGCTGCTTATCGAAAGAGCAGTACTTGCTGCTATCATAGCCAGAACGTCCGGGTCATTATCCTGATCCGCGCTGATTACGTTTACTGTTATTTGTACTTCGTCAAAATATCCATCCGGGAATAAAGGACGAATAGGTCTGTCTATTAATCTTGAAGTCAGAATTTCTTTTGTGCTTGGTCTGCCTTCTCTTTTCATAAAGCCGCCCGGGAATTTTCCCGCTGCGCTTAATCTTTCTCTATATTCAACGCTCAATGGAAAATAATCGATTTCATCCGATCTCGGCGGTGCGGATACCACTGCCGCCAATACCATTGTTTCCCCGTATGTCGCGATTACCGTCGCGTCCGCCTGTTTGCCAATTTTTCCTGTTTCTAATACTAATGTGTTTTCGCCAATTTTCTTTTCAACTTTAAATGCTTCTGCCATTTGATTACCTCATCATCACTTCTTTGCTTCTTTTTTGTATCTCGTAAATCCGATAAATCAAAGCGCATCGAGATTTAACTGCGCTTTGCGAGATACAATTATTTTCTCAAGCCGAGCTTGTTAATAATTTCTTTATATCTCTTTATGTCTTTTTTGCCGATGTATTTAAGCAACGCAGACCTGTTGCCAACCATCTTCAGCAGGCCTCTTCTCGAAGCATGATCTTTGGGATGACTTTTGAAATGATCCGTGAGTTCATTAATTCTTGTCGTAAGAATTGCAATCTGGACTTCTGGTGAGCCAGTGTCTTTGTCAGAGGTTCTGAATTCTTTTACTACTGTTTGTTTTTTTTCCTTCGTCAACATCTAATATTTACCTTTCTTAACTTGTCCTTTATTCATCAATTTCTAAATCTTTTGAATTTTACAATTATAGTAACTCCAGCGATTTATGCAATCTTTTAATTGAAGATAATAGAAGTTGATTATGTTTTTGTCGAATCTGATATAAGAATACGTAAATAAAGGGGTTATGTTCAATCAGCTTAGAAGTGCGCCGATTGCGAATGTTCCGTAATCACTAATATTGTCCGAATACCTATCGCCATTTTGGTCTGTTTGGAGGATTTCCCACAGTTTGTTAAGGTTACTCTTCAAGAAAATTCCCGCCACAACAGGGTCAAATTGTTTGCCGCTGTTCTTTTCAATCTCAACTATGGCTTCTTCAAAACTCAAGGCTTTGCGGTATGTTCTTTCTGATGTCATAGCATCGAACGAATCTGCTATCATAACAATTTTGCCTGCTAGTGGAATCTGATTTCCCGCCAGACCTTTTGGATAGCCGGAGCCGTCAAATTTTTCATGATGGTATAAAATTCCCGGCACAATATCTTCCATCTGATGAATTTCAGAAATTATGCCTGCACCTATCACAGGGTGAGATTTCATTTCTTCGTATTCATGTTCCGTTAGTTTGCCGGGCTTTTTCAGAACCGATTCCGATATTCCGATTTTTCCGATATCGTGCAAAAGTCCTGAAAGATAAATTTTCTGAATATCCTCTGGGGGCAAACCTTTTGCTTTTGAATATTGTTCAGCAAGCCATTTTGCGATTATCGCTACTCTGTCTGAATGACCGCGTGTGTACTGGTCTTTTGCGTCGATACTGTTTACAAGCGATTTCAACGCACCTATGAGAAGCCCTTTAAGGTCTTTGAATAAATTATGATTGCCGATGAAAACCGCGCACTCTGTCGCTACCGCGTTCATAAGCTTTATATCGTTCTTATCGAAATCGCACCTGTCAAGCAGATTTGTCGCGACCATCATTCCGATTATTTTGCTGTTATTGCTCAAAGGAACCGTCAAAATATTTCTTATTCTTCCCTGCCATTCGTATTTGAAAATTCCGTTGATTTCGCTGTCGATTAAAGCATCGCTGCCCGCAGCCATGACATCAAGCAAACGCTCAAACAATATTTCGACGTTTCTTTCATACTTGTAATCGATACCCAATAAACCCGTCCCCGCAGAAAGTACGAGCTTTTTGTTGTCATTGATTTTCTTTTCCAGGAATATGGCTATACCTTCAACACGCAGTATTTCGATAAGATTATCGCATGCAAGCTGAAGGAAATTCGAATCACTCTGACTTACCCGCATATTCGTACTTATTTTATAAAGCAGCATGAGTTCTTCATAAGTTTGAGCAAGTTCGCCGCTGATTAGCTCAATTTGCTGCTCATTTTTCATGTCGTTTTGATAACTTCTTATGAAAATGCGAAGAGTCTGTTTGACAAGGTCTGTGGAAGGGCAATCGGGTCCGCAATCAAGCACGGTTACCGCGCTTATAGTTCCTTCGGCAACAAGGCAGCATGCAATAAATCTTCCGCCTGGACCAAACTGTTGTACTGTGCCGTCTTGCGAATCCAGCACTTGTTTGGCAATTCCCGCTATTCCATAGTAATCAATGATAAATTTTGAGCCGCTTTGATTGAGCAGGATATTGAGTTGCGTGTCGTAAATGAAAAAGTTGATGCCCGTATCCGCCAATTCCCTGGCGAATTCTTTTATAACACGAAGCTGTCCTGAAGCTAAATGATATTGCGATGTATTCAGCATTTATTACCAATCATTTCGTTGTTGCCGCACTGGCCAATACGCTTTCAACTTTACTTAATAATTCTTTCGGGCTGAAAGGTTTGTTCATACGTTCGTTGATGCCGGCCTTTTCAAGTTGTTTGTCTGAAATTTCTGTTTCTATTTCCGTTATCCAAATAAAAGATATTTCGTTCAAACCTTCTATTTTGTGGGTTTTTTCCGCAAGCTCAATGCCGCTGATTGCGGGCAATTGGCAATCTATAACTACAACATCCGGCTTTTGCTCACAGCAGAGACTAAAAGCATCGTCTCCGTTGTCTGCTGTAAAAACTTCAAAACCGTTATTACGCAGCTTTGCCGTCATCACCTGGACGATTCCGGCTTCATCATCTGCCACAACTATCTTTTTTGTTTCCATAATTTGCTCTTTTCATAAAGCCGAATGACTCGAATTGTCATTGGCGTTAAAAGCGCCGGTTTTCGTATTGAAAAACCATCCGCTTGTGCCGTCTGCTTCAGGAGTTTCAGGCCCGCATTTGACAACTGCACCATCCTCTTCACGCACAAACGGGTTTTCCGGCATCTCATTAAGGTAAGGCCCCAATACGCCTTTGCCGCTTTTTTGTTCTTTTGCGATACTGCCGTCGGCGTAAGTATATTTGGTCATTGAATCGACAAAAGAATGGCCATTTGCGGTCGGCATCATTCCATTATGTTCGTTTTTATATTTCTGAATTTGCCATCGCATGTTTTGCATATCGTAAATCATGTACGCAAGAGTCGCATCCTCACTGGCTGCGCTGTATTGCGGAATGAGTATTGCTGAAACTATTCCAAGGATAATCACAACAAGCAGTATCTCTATAAATGAAATCCCTTTGCTATTCATTAATTTCCCTCCACAGAGAAAGTATCTAAATAGTTATTTACATATTAGTTATCGGTGAGTGAAAAAAGTGACTTAATTTGAAGGTAAGAATTAAAAATTTAAAAAATTTAAAAAAACCGGATTTAGCAAATGTTGTTTAGTCCGGTAATCTCAATGATTCTGCTGTTTGGGCCGTTATGCCGCATTTCAATAAAGATTCTTTCAAAGCCTTTCAGTGCTTCTTCAACTTTATCGGCCCATTCAATCAATACGATTGATTCGGGTCCGATATAATCTTCAAAGCCCAGTCCTTGAAATTCCTTTATCGAGTTGATTCGGTATGCATCGATGTGATAGATGTGAAATCTTCCTTCGTACTCATTTACAATCACGAAAGTAGGGCTGTTGACCTGCTGACGATTTTTCGCGCCGGCGCCTTGCGCTATTCCCTTGATGAGCGTTGTTTTACCCGCTCCAAGTGTGCCTGATAAACAAACCACTTTCCCCGGCTCTAAAATTTTCCCAATTTTTTTGCCAATCTCAAAAGTCTGCTCAATTGATTCTGATATTATTTCTTGTGAGTTCATTTTTTTGTATTTCGATATTCGTATTTCGGATTTATTTTAAATGATCATATCCTCCGGGCTTCAAAATATTGATTTTTCCATCCGGCATTTTTATTTTTACTTCTTTTTCTTTAGTGATTTTGCCTATAGCTGTAATTTTTGTTTTAAAAGGCCAATTTTTTTTCAGCTTATCAAAACTTTTAGCAGGAATTGTAAACAGCAGCTCGAAGTCTTCGCCGTCGTTTAATGCCCCGTTTAATCCTTTCGCCTGCTTTGAAATCGGTATTGTATCTGCTTCTAAAAGAGCGCCTTTTCCGCTTAATCTGCAAATATGATTCAAATCGCTGCTTAAACCGTCGCTTAGATCCATCATCGAATTTGAGCCCGCTTTGGCTATTACCAGCGATTCTTTCAGTCTTGGCTCGAAACGCAAATGCCTGCCCGCAAGCGAACCGCCCAGCAAACCTGTAACGCAAATAACGTCTCCGATTTTAGCCGTGCTTCGCTGTACAGGTTTGTTTTTGCCAACAGTACTTATCATCGTGATGTTGATTGCAAGCGGTTTGTCCCAGCTTGTCATATCTCCGCCCACAAGAGGGCACTTGTATTTTTCCGCCGCCTTTAGAATCCCTTTGTGCAGCTTCTTTAAATTTTGGGATCCAAATTTCCTAGGCAGCGCTACTGCCGCGACAGCTGCCAGCGGTATTGTCGCCATAGCCGCGCAATCGCTCAAACTCGCAGCCATCGATTTATAACCGATTTGTTCAAGTGAATGCTTTTTCGTATCGAAATGCGTACCGTCCAGAAGCATATCGGTCGTGATAAGTACAGAATCTCCCCTCGGTAGCCTGCATTGAGCCATATCATCGCCGATACCAATAGGAAATTTCGATCGGCTCAATTTGCTTTTAGCCATAAAATATTGAACAACTTTTGTCTCGCCTGTACTCATTATATAAACTCTGTGATCTCTGCTGAAGCGCCAGCGTAAGCCCCCGATTTTTCAGGAATTTTATTCCTTGAAATAAAATTCGGAGGGGGTGGCTAAGAAATTTTTCCAAATTGTTTTTTCCAATAATTAATTTGTTCTATCATTTGAGCAGGGCAGGCCGACGATGCTGTCGCGTATGAATTGGCAACATTTTTTCCGCCAAGGCTCTCATAAACATCTTCGCCTATCGCATCGGAAAACTTTTTGAAATCATCAATGCTTACTTCGCCCAGGCTTTTATTTTCTTTTTCACATTTTGCTACCAGACTGCCCACGATTCCGTGAGCCGTGCGAAATGGTATACCTTTTTTAACAAGATATTCTGCAAGTGCGGTTGCGTCTAAAAACCCTTTATCGATTCCGCTTGCGATTTTTTCAGTTTTAAATGTCGTATTTTCAACGATCGCACTTGCCATATCGATACATGCTTCGATGGTATCACTTGCGAAGAATACATGCCGTTTGTCGTCCTGTAAATCGCGATTGTACCCGCTTGGCTGCGCCTTCAAAATCGTCAAAATGGCCATTAAAGAGCCGTATAAGCTGCCAGTTTTACCTCGCATCAATTCAAGCATATCAGGATTTCGTTTCTGTGGCATCATACTTGAAGAAGTGCAGAAAGCGTCATCAATCCGAATAAAATCGAATTCAGTCGTTGAAAAAACGATCCAATCTTCCGCCAGTTTTGATAAATGTGTCGAAACCAAACAGCAGTTGAAAATAAATTCCGCGCAGAAATCACGGTCGGAAACCGAATCGATCGTGTTGTATGTAATATCTGAAAAGCCCAGCAGGCTAGCTGTTTTCTTTCTATCCAGCGGCAATGATGAACCTGCGATTGCTCCGCTTCCCAATGGTGAAACATTAAGAATCGTTCGACAATTTTTCAGCCGAAGAGTATCACGCTGCAACTGCTCTACAAAACTCAAAAGATATGCCGCGATAGAAATAGGCTGCGCACGCTGAAAATGCGTATATGCCGGCATAATATCATCAGTGTACTTTTCTGCCAGCTTAACAAACGCCTTTTGCAGCGAAATGATTTTTGAAATGACAATTTCAATCTCATCGCGCATCCACAGCCGAATATCAGTAGCAACCTGGTCATTTCTGCTTCTGCCTGTATGCAGCTTCTTGCCCGCCTCGCCGATTTTCGTAGTCAACGCGGCTTCAATTGCCATGTGAATATCTTCCAGCTTTTTATCGAATTTGAATTTGCCTTCTTCGATTTCATGTGAGATTTCGATAAGAGCGTCTTTGATTTGCTTCAATTCGTCTTTTGTCAGCAGTTTCTGTTCGCAAAGCATCTCCGCATGCGCGATCGAGCCGACAATATCATATTTGTACAGCCGCGTATCGAACGAAAGTGATTCCACGAAATCGATTGCCAGTGAATCGGTTGCTTTTGCCAATCGATGTTCCCATGATTTTTGCGGTTCCGCCATATTATTCTCCAAAAGAAATTTAATTCGCTTTATTATAAACCACGAATTAACACGAATAAACACATTTTTAATTCAAAATTAAAAATTAAGAATTCAAAATTCGTTCGTCTTTCGGCCTTGTCTTCCATCTGCGATGAATCCACCAGTATTGCGTCGGGTCATACCGAATACAGTCTTCGAATGCTTTTGTATATTCCTGCGTAACCCAAAGCAGCGGATCGTCTTTATCTTTCCATTCGTCAGGCATAATCAGCCGTTTCATTTCTATTTCGAAAAAGAACTTATCGCCAACCCTTCGCCCGACACCGGCTGCAATTGGAATATTATATTGTATCGCAAGCAAACCGATGCTCTTGTACGAGCTTGCCTTCCTGCCGAAGAAATCTACAAAAATTCCCTTTTTGCCCGCGTCCTGGTCTGCCACGAAACAAAGCGTCGAGCCTTTTTTCACAATTTCTTCCATGTGCTCGGAAGCGCCTTTTTTATCTATGATTTTCTGTCCCTTTCGCTGACGAACATCATAAAGAAGTTTATTTATAAATTTGTTATCCAGCGGCCGCGCAATACTGTAAATATTGAAACCAAACTCGCCCAGCAAATATCCGATGATTTCGAAATTGCCGTAATGCGGCGTTACCAACAGCAAAGGCTCTTTACCCTGCATCATCCATTTCACACGTTCGCAATTGATATATCGCGAATAATCTTCCCAATTATCCGTGCGAATCAGTCTGGTCGAAAAAAGCACATCGACAAACAGCATCAGCAAACATTCGAAACTTCGTCTGCCAGTTTCTTCGATCCATTTTTCATCTTTATCCGGGTAAGCAGCCCGAAGATTATCAAGCGCCCGCTGCCTTCCGCGTCCGTAATGTTTCCACATGAATCTGCCCAGAGACCGGGCACTCTTTAAAACGCTTTCAACCGGAAAAAGAAAAATGAAAAACAAACCAATGCGCAGCAGCATATATAGAAGCCAATGCTCAAGCACTGTTTTCTTGCGTTTCTTTCTTTTCCGTTCCTTTTGTTTTGCCATAAAGTAAAATTAGTTAGCCCCCAGATTCATTCTGGGGGTTCGTTCCAGATTTTAAAACAATTATTTTAACCACCGATAACCTATTGTCAAGCAAAGCTTTATAAATGCAGATTTAAGTTGTAAAAAATTCGTGAGTAATTACCGCCTTTTGCGCATAATAAGGATAGAAGCGGTTAATCGATAGGATAAAGACAGGTGCCCGAGACGATAGAACAAACAGACTGGTCGAAGATAAACAATGGCGATTCTGACGCCTGGCGTTTGCTGCTTAAGCACGAGATTCCGATTATATATCGAATGTTTATGTCTCGCTGGCCAAATCAGTCTTTGGCAGAAGAGTTAACTCAAAAAACAATTTTCGATGCCGTTAAATCTGTAAAATCTTACGATTCGCAAAAGGGTTCGCCGCATACCTGGCTCCTTGCGATAGCACGAAATAATCTTGCGTATGAAGTCAGAACCAGGGCGGCAAGAAAAACCATCGACCAGGATTTTGCAGATTGGCTGGAAGTTATCGACAAACAACCGCTGCCGGATGAAATCCTTGAAAAATCACAAACCGCTGATGTCGTACGGCATGCTTTAAGCAGCCTTGATGAAAAATCGCAGGATGTTTTGAAAGCAAAGTATATTGAGGACATGTCCGCGCAAAAGATTGCGCAAAAATTGAAATTAACCGAAAAAGCTGTGCATAGCCTCCTATACCGCGCAAGAATTGCTTTGCGTGATAAATTAAGAATATTAAATCCTCGCAATGAGGAGAAATAAACCATGAAACGAAAAGAAAAATTAGAAAAAAATATCTCTCGGCTGATAAAGCTGACTAATAATACCAACGAGCCGTCAGAACACTTCATTGAAAATCTCATTAATGACGCGCTATCGCAGCTTTCTCATTCGCAGAGCCACGGAGCTGAAAAAATGAAACCTTTATATAAACGAATTTTAAAAATCGCCGCTGTTTTCGCATTCTTCGCGATTTTAGCTGTAGTTACAATGCCAAAGTTGAGTAAAGTACGGTATAGTAAATCAAATGTTTATCAATATGACAATTCGAGACAAATTGCGCATTCCGGTCGACCGCAAATCGCTAAATCGGAACCAGAAAATTCACCTCAAATTGCGCAGGAAATGAAAACAAAAAATGAAAAACTTGCTTACAATGCAATAGATAAATTGCATTTCGGCCGAGAATTACAGTGTGACGTTAAATTATCTGAAAAACCTGCATCTGGCGGTGCCTATGTGTTAAGTCGTGAGAGACAGAATTGTCCTTATCCACCTTCTCATGGCGGAACAACCCCGCCCAATGGCGAAAAAGTAGATGCCATGTTCCACAAAAATTACGGCGTAAATCCTTTCATCGATACCGAGGACGATCATTTGTCTACTTTCGGCATGGATGTCGATACCGCAAGTTTTACAATGGCCAGGGCATATCTGAATGAAGGAACCTTGCCGCCGAATGATGCCGTGCGCGTGGAAGAGTTTGTAAATTATTTTAAATATGATTACAAGCCGCCGCGTAAAGATACCTTCGCGCTCTATAGCGAAATCGCACCCTGGTCTTTCGGACAAGCCAGAAACAACAGCTATCTTATGAGCGTTGGTCTTATCGCGAAAAAAATCGCACCTGAAGACAGAAAACCTGCGATTCTTACTTTTGTAATTGATGTCTCCGGCTCCATGAATATGGAAAACCGTCTTGAGCTTGTGAAAAAAACGCTGCGCCTGCTGGTAAATAATTTGACCGAAGAAGATAAAATTGCTATCGCCGTTTACGGTTCTTGCGGCAAGAAAATCATGGGTCATAAAGGTCTTGACGAAAAAGATGAAATAATTTCTGCCATCAATTCGCTTCATCCCGATGGCTCGACAAACGCCGAAGAAGGAATCCGCATTGGCTATGAAATGGCAAAAAAAGCATATAAGGAAGGTTGTATCAATCGTGTAATTCTTTGTTCGGATGGGGTCGCAATTGTCGGCAATACCGGCCCTGATGAAATTCTCAAAATGATAAAAGAAGAATCACGCAAAGGCATTACACTCTCTGCCATTGGTTTTGGCATGGGCAATTATAACGATGTCCTTATGGAACAGCTCGGCGACAAAGGCGACGGCCATTACGCATACATCGACACATTCGAAGAAGCGGAAAAAATATTCGATGCCGATTTAACAAGCACTCTGCAAATCGTTGCTATGGATGCGAAAATACAGGTCGATTTCAATCCCGATGTTGTCCGCAGCTATCGTTTAATAGGTTATGAAAACCGTGACGTGCCTGACGATAAATTTCGCGACAATAAACAGGATGGCGGCGAAGTTGGTGCTGCCCAAAATGTTACCGCATTGTATGAGCTCAAACTCTGGCCCGAGAAAACCGGTAAAATCGCGACTGTTTACGTTCGCTACAAAGATATGCAAACCGAAGAAGTCGAGGAATTTAACAAATTCATATCGACCGACAAAATTGCGGAGGACATCGATTCAACTTCGACCGATTTCAAACTTGCCGCTGCCGCTGCCCAGTTTTCCGAAATTTTGCGAAAAAGCTATTGGGCCAAAGGCGCCGATATCAATGAAACGCTTAACTTGACTAAACAGGTCAGCGAAGAAAGGGAAGATGATGAAAATATCTCACAGCTTGTAGATATGATCAAACAGTCAAAAAAAATGATGATTGAACAAAAACAAAACATGAATGCCGAAACTGAAAAAGAATCAGAAGAATAAATGTTTAAGGCTGCTTATTCTTGAAAGGCATTTTCTAATCGAAAGTGCCTTTTTTATTGGCAAATTTTTAAAATGCGATATAATATTTACATTATAAGGAGAAATCATGAAAACATATGTTCAGAGTTTAATGCTTATGTTTATCGCATTTGTATCAATTCCTTCAAACGCCGATTCAAACAGCGTACATAATTTTGATATTAAAGGCACAGTTATTGATGCTACACCTTTGTATAATGATGAATTTTTTGATTTATTAAAAAACTATGCCCAGACTAACATTCGTCCGAAAGACCCTAATACAACAAAAAAGTTTATCTCCGAGCCATTGCCCGGCATTGTTGTTACCTTGCAAGGCAAATCCATAAAAATGCAGACTACTACGGATTCTGAAGCTAAATTTGAATTTAAAAATCTCCTCGGCGTTACAAAAGATACTGTTATAAAAAAGTACCGTACTGAAGAATATGAAATATCCGCTCAAATACCAATAGAACCTGAAAACACCGGAGATGCAAACATTGTAACTTTGAAGCAGACGGTAATTCTCAATGAAAATAAGGATTTGAAATTTGATTTCCGTTCAGACCTTATCACAGTCAAAGGTAAAATTACCGACAGCAATGACACCCCAATTGCCGGCGCACTTGTCATCGGCCAAATGGAAATTAATGACCTCGGCAGCATGTTCCATCCGCAGGTAGTTAAAGCAACATCCTCAAACGATGGCTCGTACGAGCTAAAAGGTTTTATCCCCCCAAACATCAGGCAAACCGCGGGTTACCTTAATGGCGGTGACCCCCAGGCCAATAATGGTTCTTCATTTTTCCTGAATATCCTCGCTGATGCGAATGGCTTTACACCGCCCAAAGAAAACATCTTGCGAATACCTCTTGTTTCAGAAAATTTGCTGGTTTCAGCAAGGCGATATCATAAAGTTCTATACGATTATGTTTGCAGTATAAATGACGCTAATCGTCCGCCAAAAGATTATGAAGAAAAACAGAATCTCAATCTTCCCGCAAGCACCGGCAACACAATCAACGGAATAAATATTATATTAATGCCCGCAAATTATTTACAGGATGATAATTGATATGATAGCCGTTAAAAATGTCATTGCGAGGAATCCCGCGTAGCTTTATGCGAAGCAGGATGACGAAGCAATCTCGTTCTTTTGAATTTACAATCCCCTTTGAGGGGACCTTGAAAACAAAATCAAGAGGGGACTATTTCGTGAATTGTATTATCATCGACTAGACATTTGTTCTGCCCCCAAAATAATCTCTGCTTTTATAATCTCTCCTGGTTTTATTGAATATCTATAATTTGTATAAATTGTTTCTTGGTTATAAACTAAAAACTCAATTCCTGTTTCGCCTTCTGGCAAGTAAAATCGAACTTTTCCATTTCTGTCAGTTGTGCCTGCAAATCCTATTCGAGTGATTAATATGTTTTGTTTCTCAAGATTGGCCTTAAGAATTTCAGTTATTTCACCTTTAAATACATTTTTAAATACATGTACTCCCTCCATCGGTTTGTTTGTGTTTGGGTCAAGAACAGTAATTTCCAATGTCCCTATTTGAAAAGTATTTACATCTATTGAAATATTTGTATCTTTTACTACCGAAAAAGATTTGTTATAAAAACCGATATCAGTTTCTTTGGCAGCATTATATTCAATCTCGTATTTACCAGGTGCTAATTTAAATTCTGCAATACCCTTATCATTTGTTAATCCTGATTCATAGATTCTTTTATCAGGCGGTATGTCTCCGCTTAATTCAAAATTCAAGCCTGCTTCAGGATTGCCTTGGTTATCTCTGAATTTTATAAATACATCATTTACTTGCTGGATAATGATTTCAAGATCGCTGCCGGGTTCATATTCTGCAATATACACTCCATCATAATAATTGTTAGCGCAAACCTTGAACCTGTAACGTTGTCCATCGGCCATTTTATTAATACAAAATCTTCCACCTCCGTCTGTTATCGTTGTAAATTGTTTAATAATTCCTATATGTTCATTCAAGCTGTCGCCAAAATTATCGTTAGCTGAGACAGGTATTGCATGCACTATAGCGCCTGATATTAATTTACCGTCAGTATCCTTCACAATACCGCCTAATTTCGCATCTTTGACCAGAACTATTATATTGTTTAAAATAAAAGAAAATCTAGGTTCTAACCAGCCGATTGCATACCCATCTTTTTCTGCAAGTATTATTATGTATAAATTATCTGTTGATTGTTTATATTCTAATTTGAAGCGTCCTTTTAAATCGGTTCGTGTCACTGCTAAAACCTTAGTATCTTCATTAGGATTTTTCCCTGATAAATCGTTTATTAGCACCAAAGAAATATTAACATTACCAATAGGGTTATCCGCTGAATCGCGAACCATACCACAGTATTCAGTACGTTCTTGATGTTTTTCACTGTATTTACAGGCCTCTCCCAGAACGCACACTGACCACATTCCCAATAGATATGCCGCGATAGCAGTAAAAATAAATTTGCTGCATTTGTTCATTGTGCTTCCTTTCATATATGAGCTTTTGATCTCTGTAACCGTTAAAAAGAAATTTTCAATTCCGCAAATTCGTGTTTATTTGTTGTTAAATAATTTCCTTGTGTCTTCTTGGCTAAGGCGGCTATCGTCCAGCGAATTGCACTATCATCGATTCTATCGCCGTTTGTGCGGTTGCTTTGCCGGTCTTTATTTGATAATCGAATTCCGCAAGTTGGCGCAGGCATTCGCCGATTTTCTTCAAACCCGTTTTCTTGATAATCCCGAAAAATTCCTGCTGGTTAAATATGCGAAGTTTCCTTGCGACCATATCCATACGTTCGCCTTTTTGCAGCAGGGCGGCCGCACTGAACATCTTGCGAAAATGCCATGCGAACGCGCCGATAATCGTATACTCCGCATCTTTATTCGATTCGAACATCAATCGCAATCTCTCCAGAGCCTTGCCAGCGTTCGCCTCCATCATCGAATCTATAACCTCGAATGCGCCGTAAGCTCTGTTTCGCCCGACAATTTCCATGATATGTTTTTCAGTAATATTTTTTGTCGAGTTGACATAAACCGCAAGCTTATCAATTTCATTTCGTAAAATCCCCGGCTCTTCACCTGCGAACTCAACCAGCATTTGTGCGGCATTGTATGAAAGATTTTTTCCCTGCTCGCTTGCGTAATCGGTAATGTATGAAACGAGCTCGCGCGATTTCATTTCACCGACTTCGACAAGCTCTCCCGTTTTCGGCAGCATTTTCGCAAGTCTGGTATTTGAATGCCATGAGCTGACAGAAAGAATAAGCACACCCTTTGGGGCGGGATTTTCAAAATATCTTTCCAGCAGTTCGCGGTTATTGCTCACAAAATCATCAGCATCCGCGACTACAACCACGCGTTTTTCCGCCAGGAAGGGCAGCGTCCTCAATTCATCAAAAATCTCGACCGCTGTTGACTTATCCGCATCCGCCCGCCACAAACACATCTGCATTTGCTCCGGCGTAAGCATTTTATTGACTAAAGAACTAACCTGCTCTGCGACAAGAAACGCGTCTTTGCCCGCAAAAACATATATCTTGCTTTCTGGTCTGCTCGATTTTGTATTATCTTTTGCCAAATTTCTGTTTGTACTCTATCTTTACAGGATTTTTAATCCGGCGTTCTGTTTGTCTGATAAGGGCATTCCATTTTTCTTCTGTTTCGAATCCCTTGTTCTTATTCCAGCATGCACCTGCGTAATAAACGACGAAATTATCTTTCGCCTCGGCCAGCAGCATATTATTATCCTGATCTTCTCTCTTTTCATTTATCACCGAGTCAGGACTCAAAATCACACCGCAACCTATAATGCCGAAGTTTTTATCAATTTTCTGCCAGTATCCCATGTATTCATTCAAAATACCAAAAGTAGCGTTTCCGCCTCTTTCGCATTTCACAATCCCAACCGCGAATTTTACATCCTTAACGTTATTACTGAATTTACTTTCGATTTTGTTGAAATTCCAGCCTTTATCCAGCGTAATGCGTTTTACCTCGCCCGTTTTTTTGCCTCCGCCCACATTCCATTGCCTGTACGTCAATTCGAAAATCGTCCTGATTGGCCCATTAGCGATAATTTTCCATTCATTGTAATTCTGCGACAGCAGAAGTTTGCCGTCGTACCATGCTCCCAAACCGCCGCAGCCTAATGAAGGCCCAACATTATAGAAATCGATACCTAGTGGGTTGTCTGAATGATAATAATCGTGCCCTTTGATATACAATTTCGGCATTACCGGTTTTTGAACTTTTTTAACCCAGACATCGATTCCGCTGCTTGTCAGTTCCGTACGCTGCAATTCCTGCCCATACACCCTGAACGCGATTTTATCATTCTCCCACGCGAAATCGTCTTTCCGCTGCGGAACATAATATGCCGCCGAGCCGTCCAGCACCTCAACCTGATTGGCAGCATTCGCTTCGACGACTTCAAAAATCATCGTCTGCTTTGCCTTGATATCCGTCTGGAAAACGATCTCGTCAAAAATACCGTCTGCGTTATTGTCTATATACTGGCTTGCGACAAACCGCCCCAGTTTTTCGCAGTAGATTGCTGGCTTTCGCACCTCCGCTGCCCCAAGGTCAATCAGCGGAATAGAAATTGTCTCCGCATCTCTGCCTTCTGTGGTTACGTTAGTAGCATTGATAAAAAGTTTGCCGTTTACCGCTGCCGCATTAATCCCAAAAAATACCGCAGCAACAATCATCCATAATTTTCTCATAATTCCACCTTCATCTTTCTATTGAAAGTTGAATGTTGAACATTTTATTTACTCTGATTTTTCATCCTTGCCGTTATCAGTTGGCTGTTCTTTAATTTCATCCGGCTGCGAAGATTCATCTTTATCTTCTTTCACAACCCGCTCAACCGCCACGACTTTATCATCATCGTCGAGTTTAATCAGCCGTACGCCCTGGGTATTTCTGCCGATTTCACGCAGTTCATCCAGCCCCGTACGGATAATAATCCCTTTAGCAGTTATAATCATTATATCGTCATCTCCGCGAACAGTCTTGATAGCAACTACATTTCCATTGCGGTCTGATGTCTTAATATTGATTAGTCCGATACCGCCGCGATTCTGTGCGCGGTAATCATCTAATTCAGTACGTTTACCATACCCTTTCTCGCAAACCGTCAGCAGCGAAGCGCCCTCTTCCGCCACAACCATATCGACTACATAATCGTCCTTCCGCAGCGTAATACCTTTAACGCCGTGAGCCGATCGACCCATTGGCCGTGCCTGCTCTTCGTCGAACCTTATAGCCATACCGTCTTTCGTGCCGAGAATGATATGGTTCTTGCCGCTGGTCAGAGCAACACTGATTAAATCGTCATCAAGGTCAAGTTTAACAGCGATAATACCGCTTGGCCGCGGATTGCCATACAGCGACAACGCTGATTTCTTAATCGTGCCGTTTTTCGTCGCCATAACCAGATTGCGTTCATCGAATTTATTTACGTTAATAATCGATGCGATTTTCTGATCGCCCATATTCAAAAGGTTCGCGATACTTCGTCCTTTACTCTGCCTTGTCAGTTGCGGAATATTATAAACCTTCAGCCAATAACATTTGCCTCGGTTCGTAAATACCATCAGATAATCGTGCGTCGATGCCGTAAACAGCGATTCAATAAAATCGCCTTCGCGCGTATCAGAGCCGATAATGCCTTTTCCGCCCCGACCCTGCCTGCGGTACGTATCCAATGGCAGTCGCTTGACGTATCCGCCGTGGCTTAGCGTTACAATCACCTCTTCATCCGCGATAAGGTCCTCGATATCCATCTCTTCCATCTCTTCGACGATTTCAGTCATTCGCTTATTTGCGTACTTCGACTTCAAATCTTCCAAATCGCCGACGATAATATCCAGCACCTTTTTCTCGCTTGCTAAAATCTCTTCATAGCCTTTGATTTCTTTTACAAGATCGCTATACTCTTTGCTGAGCCTTTCAATTTCAAGTCCTGTCAGCCTTTGAAGCTGCATATTCAAAATCGCGTCCGCCTGCGGCCCGGTCAAGAATTGATCTTCTCCAGTTGCTCTGCTCATAAACTCTTCAGGCAGAAGTTTTTTCAAAGTCGCTGTTTCGATAAGCTTCAACCGCTTATTCATTAAATTCAATTTCGCCGTTGGCGTATCAGGTGATTTCTTTATCAATTCGATAATTTCATCGATATCGCTTATCGCAAGAATCAAACCTTCAAGTATGTGTGCGCGGTTTCGGCATCTAATCAGCAAAAATCTCGTTCGTCTGCGAATAACAACCTTGCGGTGCCCGATAAAATGCTCCATCATTTCACGAATGTTCAGCGTCTCCGGCCGGTTATTCACCAGCGCCACATTCGATACCGCAAACGTTGACTGCAAAGGCGTGTATTTATATAGCTTGTTAAGCACGATTTGCGAATCCGCGTCTTTTTTCAATTCAACAACAATTCGCAAACCATTCCTGTCCGATTCATCCCGAACATCGCTAATCTCCGGCAGTTGATCATTCTCAACAAGCTCCGCGATTTTCTCGACAATGCTCGTCTTGACCGTCATGTACGGAATTTCATTTACGATAATCTGCGTTCGGCCTTTTTTCGTTTCCTCAATGTCAACCTTCCCGCGAACAGTCAAATGTCCTTTGCCGGTTGTATATGCGTCGCGAATTCCCTTGCGTCCGCAAATTATTCCGCCCGTTGGAAAATCAGGCCCAGGCAGAACTTTCATAATATCTTTAAACCCGCAGTTCGGGTCATTAATAACAAGCAGCAGGGCATCGCATATTTCACCAAGATTATGAGGCGGCAAATTCGTCGCCATACCAACCGCGATACCAGTCGAACCATTCACAAGCAAATTCGGAAATTTCGACGGCAGCACCACAGGCTCATCGCGCGTCTCGTCATAGTTCGGCATAAAATCCACTGTGTCGCGATTCAAATCTTCAAGCATTTCCATCGCTTCAGCGGACATGCGAGCTTCAGTGTACCTCATCGCGGCAGGCGGGTCATTATCGATACTCCCGAAATTTCCCTGCGGGTCAATAAGCGTATGCCGCATATTCCACTCTTGCCCCAAACGGACTAATGTGCCATAAGTAGCCTGGTCGCCATGCGGATGATAATTACCTGACGTATCGCCGACGATCTTCGCGCATTTTCTATGCTTGCTTCTCGGCCCTAGACTCAAATCGTTCATCGCAACCAGAATTCGCCGCTGCGACGGTTTCAATCCATCGCGAACATCCGGCAGAGCCCTGGATACAATAACGCTCATTGCGTAATTCATATACGAATTCTTCATTTCGTCAAGAATTCGCATATCTTCAATTCTTTCACTCTTTTTGGGTTCGTCCATGTTCTTTCTCAAAAATAACTTTCTTTACAGCCCTGGATTACGCAAAAAACGATTACCGATACGAGCATCGCAACCGCAACCTTTTTACGTTTCATAGTTCTGTCATAAATCCTTTTATTTTCTGTAATTAAGGAATAAAATAATATTCAGTATTTCCATACATTTTAAAACCCTAAAGTTTATTCAAATACCCCATTTTTGTCAAAGAAAATAATATTAATCAGCCATTTGCTCTAAATCTTCAATCTTCATTCTGAAATATTCAATTATTTGCGGTTTTTTCCTAATTGACCTAAGTATCTCCTTTAAATTAGAATGAGTGTTGCGGGAGGGGTCGGTTCTTTGTTATTGATTATTAATTTTGATTTGTGTCGAGTTATTAATTGTGATTTGTATCTTGGTTATTGATTATTAATTTTGATTTGTGTTGGGTTATTAATTATTTTGTTTGATGGAAAAATCAGAAATAAACATTTTATGGGTTGAAGACAACATCGCCGATATTCTGCTTTTGCAGGAAGCGTTCGAGATGGTAGAGATAAAGTATCGCCTTCACGTCGTCAACGATGGCGTCGAGGCAATGGACTTTCTCAACCACACCGGCAGATTCGCGAAAGTTGTCAAGCCTGACTTAATGATTTTGGATTTGAATCTTCCTCGCAAGCCCGGCCAGCAAGTCATTTTGGAAATGAAAGCCGATCCCAATTTTGCCGACATTCCGCTTGTAATTTTGTCAGGCCAGCCCGCCGGCAAGACTATCTGCCAGAACTTGCGCCCAAAATTTTGCATTGCTCTTGCCAAGCCGGAAAATTATTCGCAAATGCAGGACCTCGCCAAAAAAATCAACGACTTTTGGAAATCACTTGCCGTATAATCAATTGTTTAGCCGTTTTCGGCACGAAAACGCATTTTATGTTTAGCAGTTGCCGGCACGGCAACTCGTTTTGCGTTTAGCAGTCGTTGGAGCCGCAGCGTAAACCCCTTTGGGGCCAGAAGGGCGACTAGTTTAGTTTTTCTAATCCCTTTGGGGCCAAAAGGGCACCTAGTTTGTTTTATTATCATGGCCGACCTGTAAATCTCCTGTTTACTCCCAAATGAAACGAGAATGAATCCTCTTCACCTTAATATTCATTCTCAAAATTCTTTTTCTAATATCTTCTGATGTTCCTCAATAATTTCATTCCCTAATTTCTGGAGGATACATAATATAAGAGACTTCATTTCAGGAATGCTATCTATACAAACTTGAAGGCTGCTATCATTTAATTTATAATATATATTATTCTCGTTTTTCATTTTAACTGGATTTTTTGTATCAAAGTCTATGTGTGCGTACAATTGATCGCGATATGTTATCATCTGTTGATGAAGTTTAAGGTGTTTTTCTGGAATATATAAAATGTCCAATTTGTGCCCTCGTTTATGATTGATATTCCCATATTTGAAAGCACTGCCATATTGAACGATTGCATCACGGATCAGGGCTGGTACAACTGTTTTCATTGCAATACATTTACCACAAAGCTCAATCGCCGTAAGAGAGAGCAATGCATCTTTCAATTTTATTGTTGCAAGACTCTTATGCAAAAATAATTGTTCTTGACTTATTTCTTTTGATTTTTGATTTGTCATTTTGCTTTTTGATATTTGATTTTTTATTTTTCAACACTTCTGTTTTTTCAATGTCTGCCAAGCATCATTGATGAATTAATGTACAATATCCCTAATCCCAAACCAATCAAGTAAAAACTTGTCCCATATAATATAAAAACTTTCCGCGTAGTGGTTCCACAACTTTTAGTTTTTAGCTATTCACTTTTCACTTTCATAATTAAAATCCATTTCTTTATGATCGAAAAAAGAATCAGCAGAATCTGCGCAATCAGCGATTAAAAAAAATCTTAGCGTCTTAGTGCCTACCTTGAGGCAGATTCGACCGTGTTGAAAAGCAGCATCGTAATCGTCATTGGCCCGACTCCGCCCGGCACTGGCGTTATCAATGATGCGACTTTGCTTACTCCTTCGAAATCGACATCGCCGACAAGCCTGAACCCCGATTTCTTCGTCGCGTCTTCAATTCGATTTACACCGACATCGATCACCGCCGCTCCGGGTTTTACCATATCAGCCGTGATAGTGTTTGGCCTTCCTGCCGCTGCGATAACTATATCAGCGCGTCTGGTATGAGCAGCGATATTCTTTGTTCGAGTATGACAAACGGTAACGGTTGCGTTTCCGATAGCCGACTTTTGAATTAGCATATTTGCCAAAGGTTTGCCGACGATATTACTTCGCCCGACAATCACAACTTCCGCGCCGTCGAGTTTAACACCGCTTCGAATAAGAAGCTGAACAACGCCATGCGGCGTGCAAGGCAAAAACGCCTTCTGACCAACGCACATCTTGCCGACATTCACCGGATGAAAACCATCAACGTCCTTAGCCGGGTCGATCGCAAGCAGAATTTTCTGTTCGTCAATATGTTTCGGCAAAGGAAGCTGAACAAGTATGCCGTGAATCTTCGGGTCATTATTCATTTTCGCAACAAGTGCGAGCAAATCTTTTTCCGAAGTCTCCGCAGGCAAACGATTATCATCGGAGAACATACCAATATCATGGCAGGCCTTTTCTTTCGCCGTAACGTAAGAAATACTTGCCGGGTCAAGCCCGACCAAAATCACGCCAAGCCCCGGCGTTACGCCCTTAGCTTTAAGCTGCCCGACTTTCGCTTTTAGTTCTTCACGAATGTCCGCCGCTATTTGTTTACCGTCAATAATTTTCGCACTCATCAGAATTCCTTTACTTAGCCACGAAGAAACAACGGCACAAACGTGTCATTCCCGCGAAAGCGGGAATCCAGTTTTATTTTTCTTAGTGCCTTAGTGGCTATTAGTTAATTTTAGTTTTCCTTATTTCAAGTCTGTGTCAGTCCGTGTTTTCGTCCGTGTAAGTCAGTGTTTAGAACAAGCCTTTTACTTTTCCAGTATCGACATCAACATCGATATTTCTAAATGCCGGGTTCGATGCCGTACCGGGCATTAACTTAATATCGCCCGCAACCGGCACGATAAAACCTGCGCCTTTATAAATCATAATATCACGAACCGGCAGCGTCCAGCCTTTTGGTCTGCCTTTTACATTCGGGTCATGCGACAGCGATAAATGCGTTTTAACCATGCATGTCCCAAGTTTCTGTGCTTCGCTGTCTGCTTCGAGTGTTTTTGCTTTTTCAAGTGCCTGCTCTGAATATTCAACACCATCAGCGCCGTAAACTTCCTTAGCGATAAGTTCGATTCGCTGGCGAAGCGGTGTTTTCAAATCGTAGAGGAATTTGAAATTGCTTTTCTCATTCGCCGCCGACATCACAGCTTCCGCAAGTTCCTTTGCGCCTTCACCGCCTTTGAGCCAATGTTCGGAAAGTGCGCAATAAGCACCATTTTGTTCTGCCAATTTTTTCACGAGCTGAATTTCAGCTTTCGTATCCGTATAAAAACTGTTTATGCAGACTACAGGTTTAACGCCGCTTTTCTTAACAATATCGATATGCGCCAGCAGATTTTCGCATCCTTTTTCAACCAGCGGCAAATTTTCTTTTGTATAAGCCGAATCCAGAGGTGCTCCAGGCTTAACAGCAGGCCCGCCTCCGTGCATTTTCAATGCGCGAATAGTCGCAACAATCACAACCGCATGCGGAGTCAGATGCGACATTCGGCATTTAAGATTCCAGAATTTTTCAAAACCAATATCCGCAGCAAATCCGCTTTCGGTAATATGATATTCGGAGAGCTTAGTCCCAAGTTCATCCGCAATAATAGAGCTTTGACCGATTGCGATATTTGCGAATGGCCCGGCATGCACGAACACAGGCTGACCTTCGACAGTCTGGAGCAGGTTAGGATTGATTGCCTTTGTCATCCACGCTGTCATAGCGCCATCGACTTCAAGGTCGGCCGCTGTAATTGCTTTTCCGCTCTTGCTGTAAGCGACAACTATTTTCGCCATGCGTTTTCGCATATCCGCCAAATCTCGTGAGACCGCAAGAATCGCCATCACTTCGCTCGAAACTGAAATCGCAAAACCTGACTTCATTTCAAAGCCGTCCATTCTTCCGCCTCTGCCGATTATAATATCGCGAAGCGATTGAGCGCAAAAATCCATTACCCATTTCATCTGAACTGTATTGGGATCAATGTCCAGACGTTTAAGATGGCTTTTCGCAAGCCTTTCATCATCGTAATTATTTTCATGTTGAAGCCTTGATGTCAGAGCCACCATAGCCAGATTGTTTGCGTTTGTAATTGCATCAATATCACCTGTCAGACCAAGTGAAAGGGGAGCAAGAGGTATGCACTGCGACAAACCGCCGCCCGCTGCCGAACCTTTGATATTAAATGTCGGCCCGCCGCTCGGCTGACGAATCGCGCCTGTTACTTTTTTCCCAAGTTTTCCTAACCCCTGAACAAGCCCGATTGTCGTCGTCGTCTTGCCTTCACCTAATGGCGTTGGCGTTATCGCTGTTACGTCGATATATTTTGCTTTTTGTTCTCTGCCAAGCCGGTCTAATACTTTTTTATAATCGACCTTCGCCAAAAGTCTGCCCATTGGTATTACTTCGTCTTCACCAAGCCCCAATTCCTCCGCAACCTGCATTATTGGTTTTGCATATTGTTCCGCTGCCTCTGCTATCTGCCAGTCTTTTAGCTTTGTTGGATCGAGCATTTATTTATTCCTTAAAGTTAATAATTATACCCTATAACATTCGTCAATTTTCACCTGAAAACGTGATTTTTGATATAAATCGCAGACCTTTTTATAAAACTATCCTGCTATATAAGAATTAGCTTGCAAAGTCAATCTATTTTAGCTATATTACCTTTTTATGTATTATTTTTTGGGAGATAGGAAGAAATGAAGAAAGCTATTCTATGCGCAGTTGTTTTGTTTGCGGTCAGTACATCATTCGCTGAGTTTATCACTCATTCGGGCAGCATTTCAGCAATGCCTGCCAATAATTTTTCACAATCTTTTGACGTTCCGCTTTTTAATTCAAGCCTGGGTACGCTGGATTCGATTCAGATTGAATTTACAGTTACGACAAGCGGCACTATTTCAGCAACGAATGTTGGAACCGGCTACGACACATTTTCAATCGATTTCTGGCAGTTGACAAGCATTGTTTTACCTGATGACAGTTATGGTTCTGTTATAAGTGATCCGCCGACAAATTATGGCACTTACTCAGTTGCGCCGAACCAAACGGTTGTTTACACAGTCGAACCATTTTCAGGCAATTTCACAACGACAGTTTCAAGCGAACATTTTCGCAATTTGCTGACAGGTACAGGCAATGGAACATTCTGGTTTGACGGCGGAATTTCTTCATCATGGATTGCGACTAATCATAATCCATATGATGTCGCTTTAGCATTGAATACTGCAATGGATTGGACAGTGGAATATACTTACACAGTTCCGGAACCAATGACGCTGTTAATACTCGGTCTTGGCTGTATACTTCTTAGACGCAAATAAGAATTACAGGTTTTTGAGAAAAGCGTCCATATCGACATTGCCTTTGAGCAAATCGTAAGTGCGCGCAATTTTACCTTTGTCGTCTGCGCGGATTTTGAAGTGCAAATCCTTCATTTTCGCTGTAACTGAAAATGTGTCCTCATTCGTATAAAGCACCGGAATATTACTTTTAAGCAATAATGAAAGAATCGTTGAATCAGGCTTTAAACCCCCTGTAAGGATGATTCCGCCGCTGTATAACTTTTCCTGATAATCAGACGATTCTGATAGCGCGAGCGTAAGAAGGATATTATCGATTCTGTCGCCGGGGGTAATCATGAGTGTGTTTTTCTCGATATGCTTCAATACATTTTGCGGTTCCATGGCCGCAACGACTGTATATTCGATTTTATTGTTGAGAAATTGCGACCCGCTTAAAACCTGATAGCCGAATTCTTCAGCAACTTGCCCAATAGAAAAAACGGATAATTCCGAATCATACGGAATTGCGCCGATCAAATTTGTACCAATTAGTTTCAGTCCGCTTGCGCCGATCGATTTTATTTTATTAATTTTCTGCGGAAATATTTTGTTCAATATCACACCAACGACATTTACGTTATATTGTTTAAAAAGCGCAAGTGATAACGTAATTTCATCAATTGGTTTTCCAATGCCGCCTGATGCGACAATAATAACATCCGCATCAAGCATCTGTGCGACCCTTGCATTTGACAAACCAAAGCAGCTCCCGACTCCCGCATGACCTGTGCCTTCAACGATAATGCTCGAGTGTTGTTTTTTGAGTCTTTCGAAGCTTTCCATGATTTGCTTTTCGAGCGCAGAGACATCCGGATTCATTATGAAACGCGATGTGAAACCTTCAGCAACCGCGATAGGGCTCATGTCCTGCGGCTGGTCTTTTATTCCGAAAGCCTGCAACATAAGAACCGCATCTTCATCTACATTATGATTTTCATAAATTACATATCTTTGCCCCACAGGCTTGCAGTAGCCGACATTGTGGCCAAGACTGTGTAAATGCTGAATCAGGCCGCAAATTACGCTTGTCTTGCCGCTATCCTGACCGGTTGCACTGATATAAAGTGGCTTCATAAATAGTTTAAAGTTCAAAATTTAAAATTCAAAATTGCGGAATCCCGTTTAATGGGATGCAATAAATGTATTTATAGTGAACAAAAGGCGTATTTACAAGTATAACCTTTTATTTGTTTAGAGTCCCGAAGTACCTCCATAAGGCTTTATTTTTAAAATAATTATAGCATTTTTAGCAAAATAGTGCTAAAATTAATTTTTTCGTTTATAATAAGTCGAAATATAATAACTGTATCGAAATACAAGGTCATGGTTTATACCGGCTATGTTCATTAAATGACTAAATTGGAAAAACAACTATTTACAAAAGAAGAATTCGCGAAAGTTGAAGCAGCGTTCTCAAGTAATTTCGGCTTATCACTTGAAACGATTGATTCGCAGGGCAAAAACAACCTGTCAGGATGCAGCAAGAATTGTCATCCTGAATTTTGCAAAATAGTACGTAAAAGCCCGGCCGGTTTAAAACGCTGTCAGCAGGACAGACTCCGCAGTATGAAAATGGCCTTTGAAACAGGCCAATCTTATATAACAATTTGCCATGCCGGCATTGTGCTTGCCTGTGTGCCCGCGATGGATAAAGACAAACCTTTGGGTGCGATTTTTTTCGGCAAATGCTTATGGGACACTCCTGATGAAATTCTTATCGAAGATATCGATAAAAGGCTCAAAGGCATACGCATAAACCGAAAGAAACTTCGCCAATCAATAGAAAAACTGCAAATTCTGCCCGGCAGAAAAATACATGAAGCCGCGGAATTTTTGTTCGTGCTGCTTTATGAATCAACCGGCCTTGATCCTTATGTCATTCAATGGCGAAGACAGAGAAGTCAGCAGCAATCTGAAATCAGCGAAATAATTCGTGAACGTAAGGAAGAAACCGGCGCAGGTCAATATCCGTTGGATGCGGAAAAACAATTAATGGAAAAAGTCAAAATCGGCGATCGTACCGGCGCTAAGGAAGTTCTTAATATGATTCTCGCCAGCATTATGCTCAAAGACCCCGGCAATATTGCCGTACTGAAAGCACGAATGCATGAGCTTTTAAGTATTCTTGGCAGAAGCGCAGTTGAAGGCGGAGTCGATATAAGCTTCATGCTTGAAAAAAACATGGACTACATTAATAAGGTCTTACAGATAGATAATCAGCAGGATTTATGTGTTTGGCTCACAAACGCTCTGAATGATTTTATCGAGCTGGTTTACTCGATACAGGATAAAAAACGTGTATCGCAGATAAAGCCCGCCATTGATTTTATCAAGGCGCATTTTAATGAACAGATTACGCTTGAAGATGTCGCACGAAGTGCGCATTTGAGCGTTTCGCGTTTAAGCCATGTCTTCAAAGAGCAAACCGGCCTTACAATTATTGACTATATGACAAAAGTGCGTGTTGAATACGCCAAGGAACTTTTGATTTCCACAAACAAAAACTGCACAGAAATATGTTTTGATACAGGGTATAATAACCAGAGTTATTTCACGAGAACTTTCAAGGAAGTCGCTGGCGTTACTCCGAGACAATTCAGGGAAATGAATAGACGCAAATAATATGGAAATTGGTTTAATGGAAAAGAAAATTGTCTAATAGTCAAAAATTTAAATTGATGATTACTGAAGGTGAAGGACTTACAGTCGAATTCAAGGAGCAATATACTGCTAAAATAGACAGAGATATCGTTGCGTTCGCGAATACTAAAGGCGGTTGCATTTTACTTGGTATTGCTGATAACGGCAGAATAATTGGACAAAAGTTGAATAATAGAATAAAATCTGAAATTCACAATATAGGCCGGAATTGTGATCCTCCCGTGAGCATCAATCGGATTTTACAGGTTGAAGAAATCGCAGTTATTCAAATTTCTGAAGGTGATGAAAAACCATATAGCTGCAGCAGCGGTTTTTTCAGAAGGCTTGATGCGGTTACGCAAAAAATGAGCCAAAAAGAAGTTAGGATGCTTTTTCGCGAAACTGACAATGTTTTCTTTGAATCGCAATTTTGCCATTCTTTAAATGTTAAAGGCATTGCGGTTGAGAAAGTTAAAACATTTTTAAAAGAAACTGGTGCTTCTTTAAGGATCAGCAAAACTGCACTGCCTTTAATTTTTTCAAGTTTGGCTGTTATGGATAAAAATAAAATCAATAATGCTGGAGCGTTGATGTTTGCTTCCAACATAAAAAAGATAATGCCTCATTGCGAAAGCATAATGGGCGCTTTTAAAGGGGAAGATAAAACACATATATATGATCGCAAAGACGTACAGGATGACCTCTTTACACAATTCAATGAGGCTGTCTCATTTTTAAAGAAACACTTGAACGTAAGAAGTGAAATCAGTGATGTTAACAGGCATGATATTTATGAAATTCCTATTGATGCTTTAAGAGAAGCCGTTGTTAATGCAATTATTCATAGAGACTATTCACTCAAAGGCACTAGTATTTATATAAGAGTATTTGATGATCGAGTGGAAATCGAAAACCCCGGAGGTTTGTTGTCGCCTGTTACATTGCAAAGCCTGGGAAAATCTTCGGTTCGCCGCAATCCGATAATAGCAGATTTATTTCATAGGATGGGAAAAGTTGAACGCATGGGTTCCGGCATTGACAGAATGCGCGAACTTGTGCACGGTGCAAAGCTAAGAGAGCCGCTATTCGAAACAAATGATTTCTTTAGGGTTATCTTTTATCGCAATCCTCTGTACGCTCTAAAAAGGGCAAAATCCACTGTGGAGAAAACTATGGAGAAGACTGTGGAGAAAACTATGGAGAAAATTTTAAATTTAATTGAAGAAAAGCCGAATATAACTCAAAATGAACTGATGACTAAAACAGGTTTGTCCCGGCCCGGCGTTGAATGGAACATTCGAAAGTTAAAAGATAAGGGTATGATTCGCAGAATTGGTTCAGACAGAAGCGGCTATTGGGAAATAAATAAATAATATGACGCAAATGAGAAAAAAAATCGCAATATTAGGCTCCACTGGTTCGATAGGCAAAAACGCTTTAAAGGTTATAGATGCTCTAGGCAGCGAATATGAAATCGTCGCCTTGACCGCTCACAATAACATTGAATTGCTCGCCCAGCAGGTAAAAAAATATAAACCGAAAATGGCCGCTGTTACAAATCCGAAAAAAGCGGATGCTTTTAGAAATTTAATCGGCAAAACAAAAACTGAAATTTACGAAGATGGAAAATCGCTTTCGATCGTTGCTTGTCTGAGCGAAGTTGATGTAGTTATCGCAGCGGTTGTCGGAGCGGCAGGGCTGGAAGCTATTTTAAACGCTGCCAAAGCCGGAAAAACTCTTGCAATCGCGAATAAAGAACCGCTGGTGATCGCAGGTTCGCTTTTGACTAAACAGGCAAAAGAATCAGGTGCGAAAATCCTGCCCGTCGATAGTGAACATTCCGCCATCTTCCAGGCTCTTCGCGCCGGCAGTGCAAATGAAGTAAACAAAATAATCCTTACCGCCAGTGGCGGGCCTTTCAGAAACGCAACAAAAGAACAAATTCAAAATGCGACCATCGAGCAGGCTCTCGCCCATCCGACATGGAGCATGGGCAAAAAAATCACAGTCGATTCCGCGACAATGATGAACAAGGCTCTTGAAGTAATCGAGGCCAAATGGCTTTTCGATGTCAATATCGAGAAAATCGATGTGCTGGTTCATCCCGAATCGATTATTCATTCAATGGTTGAATTCATCGATGGTTCGATTATCGCCCAAATGTCCGACCCTGATATGTGCCTGCCGATTCAATATGCCTTGACGTTCCCCAACAGGGTGAAAGGAATAACAAGCCACCTTAAGCTTGAACAAATCGGCAAACTTACATTCCAAAAGCCCGATTTGGATGTTTTCAAAGCTCTAAAAATAGGTTTTGAGGTCGCCAGGGTAGACGGAACCGCTGCCGCTGTATTCAATGCGGCAAACGAAGCGGCCGTTAAAGAATTTCTGGAAGGAAAAATAAAATTTGCTAATATAGTCGAAATTATCGAACAATGTCTTGATAAACATAATGTTAAAACAAATGTAAGCCTGGAAGAATTGCTTAATGCCGATAGCTGGGCCAGAAATGAGGTAACTAAATGGCTGAACAAAACGATGTAAAAAATAAAAATTTTATTAACGCATCCATTCTTATAATCTTAATAGCTGCGATAGTATTTTTCATTTTCAAAAATTTCGATACAAGCAGAAGCATTATTCTTTCGTTTGTCGGGCTTGGTGTTGTAATTTTCATCCACGAACTCGGCCATTTCGCCGCTGGTAAAATGTGCGGCATAAAAGTCGAAGCGTTCGCGATTGGGTTCGGCACAATTTTATTTGCCGTGAAAAAAATGGACAATTTCCTGCAATTAAGAATTCTGCCTACGATTCTCGAAAAAGAAAACGATCCGGACAAAACCGGGCTGCTCTGCACAAAAATTCCAATGCGGTGCAAACCCGGCGAAACAGAATATCAGCTTCGCATATTCCCGCTTGGCGGTTTCGTGAAGCTCATGGGTCAGGAAGACCTCGGCGCCGATAAGAAAAGCGATGACCCGCGCGCATTCACGAATGTCGCGATTTGGAAAAAAATTGTCGCAGTATCCGCAGGCGTTACATTAAATGTTGTATTGGCCGCCGTTCTTTTCATTTTCATTTTCATGAAAGGTATTAATCTGTCGCCCGCTGTAGTTGGCGATGTTATTCCCGGAAAACCTGCCGCTCTAGCAGGTTTAAAGCCGGGCGATGAGATACTTGCTGTCAACGGTGTAAATAATATCGATTTTATTGGCGTTTCTTTCGCGGCTGCTTTGACTGAAAAAAATGAAGCTGTTAGAATGCAGGTAAAAAGACTCGATGGAAGCATTACAGAAGTTAATATCGTGCCCACATTGATTGAGGAAATGGGCGTAAAAGGTTTCGGCATCGAACAGCCCGCTACGCTGGAGATAGCTAAAATCAAAGATACCAAATCGTTGGAAAAATTAGGATTAAAAGCAGGCGATGTTCTTTCGACTGTCAACGGCAATAGAGTAAATTATTTCTGGGAATTCAAAAACATAATCGAAAATACGTTTGAACCCAATCTCGTTTTTTCCTTTAAACGCCAGGGTCAGGACAAACTTATAGATAAGAATTTCACATTATACTACACCTCCGCGATTGTATATCAGGATAACGGCCCGTTTGTTCCTTCCAACGTTTATGGGCTTGTGCCGCGCGTTAAAGTAGCTGTAGTTGAAAAAGATAAACTATCTTTTATCAGACGCATAATTGCAAAATTTAAAGGCCAAACCATACCCGATGCAAATACAGGTTTGAAAGCCGATGATATTATCGTGCAGGTTGGGCAGATTGCAAATCCGACATATAAGGAACTGCGCGAGGCGACAATCACAAACGCAGGCAGAAGTTTGAACTTTACAGTTTTAAGAGATGGCAAACTGGTTGAAGCTGTTGTAATGCCTCGAAAAGAACGTGATGGCAGAATTGTGCTCGGAATACTTGCCGCCGCTGATTACGATAGCACGGTTGTGGCGTCCATAGCCGATAGCAATTCCTTTGCACCCGCGATAAAAGTTCCGCGCGGAACTGAAATAAGTTCGATTGAAGGTGTTGAAGTTAAAAATTATTATCAAATCGCGCAGGTGCTCAATGCCAATCGCGGCAAGAATGTGAAAATCGTCTATAAAGATGTTCTGGACGATGAGAATATAACCTATACTGTGCCCGCAAACGCTGGTGTGACGGTTGAACAAATGTTGACCGATATACCTGCTTTCAAAAAAATGGAAAAATTATACAGGGCTTCAGGGCCTGCCAATGCTCTTATGATGGGAAGCAGAAAAACGCTCGAATTTGTCGGCCAAACGTACATGACGCTTCGCGGCCTTATTACCCGCGACATAAGCACAAAGAGCCTGATGGGTCCTGTCGGCATGATAGCCGCAAGCTCCAAGATTATTGCTGAACGCGATTATATGCAGTATTTGTATTTCATGGGCATGATAAGCGCTTGTCTTGCAGTTATGAATTTTCTGCCGCTGCCGATTTTTGACGGCGGTCTGGTTGTGCTTTTAATAATCGAAAAGATCATCGGCAGACCGGTTCACGAAAAAGTCCAGGAAGTGCTTGTTTATATCGGCCTTGTTCTTATTCTTGGTTTGGTTGTGCTTGTAACTTATAATGATATCGTCAGATTGATTTTTGGTTAAGATGATTAAACTCTGCCTCGCAATGACAATTAAACGCAATTCTGTCATTGCGAGGAGACCCGCTTCGGGACGACGAAGCAATCTCAGGTTTTGGAATTATTAGACTGCCTGTAATTTGTTGGTCGATCAGTTTGAGTAAGATAGTTATTCAACAGGATTTTAAATATGTATAAAGACAAAACGGTTTGCGTGGTCGTACCTGCTTTTAACGAAGAGAAACTTATATGCAGAGTTATTGAAACGATGCCCGCGTTTGTTGATAAAATCGTAATCATTGATGATAAAAGTTCAGACAATACGGCAGCCGTTGTCCGAAGTTACGCGGAAAAAAGCGATGGCAGAATCGTCCTTATTGTCCATGAGAATAATCAGGGCGTTGGCGGCGCAATAGCGACTGGATATAAATGGGCGCTCCAAAATAAAATGTATGCCACAGTCGTAATGGCAGGCGATGCCCAGATGGATCCCGAAGATATGCCCGCTCTGCTTGACCCCGTTGTTAATGGCGAAATCGATTATTCCAAAGGCAACCGCCTGTTTACCGGCAACGCGTGGAATATAATTCCAAAAGTGCGTTATCTCGGCAATTCATGTCTTTCGCTGTTCACAAAAATCGCCAGCGGCTATTGGCACATCGCAGATTCGCAGACCGGCTATACCGTTATAAATTTAAAAGCCTTGTCGCTGATTGATATTGATAAAATTTACAAACGTTACGGCATGCCCAACGATTTGCTTGTTAAATTAAACATTTATAATATGAAAGTTCGTGATGTGCCGATCAAGCCGGTTTACAACATCGGCGAAGACAGCGGTATAAAAATTCGCAAAGTCGTACCTAGGCTTTCATGGCTTTTACTCAAATGTTTCCTCTACAGAATGAAGGAAAAATATATTATCAGGGATTTCCACCCGCTGGTTTTCTTTTATGGCTTCGGATTTCTGTTCGGGCTTCTTGATATTGCGCTGTTCGTCAGGCTATTCTACAAATGGTTTGTTGACGGAAATATTCCGCCGATAAACGCGCTTGCCGCCATGTTTTGCTTTATTACAGCAATCCAATTTACGCTTTTCGCGATGTGGTTCGACATGGAATCCAATAAGGATTTGAAGTGAGGATATGTTTTTTGACAACTAGTTATCCTCGATGGCAGGGTGATCCTTCGGGCGATTTTGTTTTTCAGCTTGTTGAAAATCTCGCGGCTGACAGCAATATTGAGATAAATGTCATTGCCCCTGCAGATATCAATTCCAGCATCAGTGAAAAAAAAGATAACATTGCTATTTACCGGTGCAGATACTTTTGGCCTGCGGGCATGCAAAAACTCGCCTATGGTGACGGAATACCTTGGAATCTAAAGCACAGCTTGATTGCATGGCTCAACATACCATTTCTGATTACAGCGATGGTTCTTAAAATGATGAAATTAATCCCAAAATCGGATATTATTCACGCTAACTGGGGAATATTGGGTGCTGTTGCCGCAACGCTGCGATGCATACATCATAAGCCTGTAATTGTCATGATTCACGGCACTGATTTAAGCTCTAAAAACAAAATGATTACTTGCGTAACTAAATGGGCCATAAAAAAATGTAACGCAGTAATTGTGAACTGTTCAGAGAATCACGAAATATGTACAAAGCTCCGAAACGATACCAGCAGCCTGTATTATATAAATAATGGTGTGCGATACCCGTCTGATGCGGAATTAGCGGGGTTCAGAAACAAAAATAAAAAACCCAACGATTTCAT
>JBDKUM010000044.1:0-5419 GCA_039679715.1 Phycisphaerales bacterium | reverse complement strand
ATAAAATCTACTTTAGTCCTCTATATACTATTCTATTTTTTTCGGTTAAAACGTGAATTTTTCATTCAACTTTCCCATTTTTTTTGTAAATTCATTAATTTTTTAGGTAAGTTCGCTATTCTTTTTTGTCATTTTACAAAATTCAATAGTCTTTTTTTAAGCAATTTAACTGAAAATAACATCAGCGCGACAAGAAGTAACATGGAAATGACATAAACCGTGCAAAAATTGACCTTTTTGCGACATAAAATTTTATATATTTTCTTCAGGAGTGAGTTTTAGAAGGATCGGCCATAGTAATAAAACCACCATTGGAAGTGCAAACGTGATTATTCCAAAAACAAGAATCGGGTCGTGCCATTTTGCGGTTGTCAGGCCCATGCAGATTGTGCCGACAACGAAAACATAAAAAATTATAAAGCCGGAGGCTGAACCGATATCCGTTCGCACCTGACTCAAAATTAAATGCGTGCTTAACGGCCTTGTAAGCCCGGAACAGAACGTAAAGAAACTCATAAAAATCGCGAACACGAGATAATGAAATTTTCCAAAAATCAAAATTCCTATCGCGGAAACTACGCAGCCTAAAATGCCGAAAGTAATAATTTTATTGTCCGAAAAAACTTTGATCAATCTCGTACATAGAAACGCGCCGAGCATTGCCATTGACGCGTTTAATGCGAATAATAAGCCGAACTTCTCAACTGAAACGTGAAAAATCTGAATGTAGACGATCGGCGAAAAGCCGAGAAAGCCGAAGAAAGGGCCTGCGATAAGACCCATTACGGAATTTGCGAGCATGTAGCCTTTGTTGGCGAGCAGTTTTTTATATCTGCCAAAAATGTGAAATATGCTTCCGTTTAGCTTTTCGTTCAGCGATTCTGTAAAGCCGAAAGAAAGCATGGTTGTCAAAAAGGTCAGCATTGCCTGGGTAAGGAAAATGAAACGCCAATGCGCGAATTTTAAAAACAGGCTTCCGATGGACGGCGCAGTTATGGGTACGATAGATAAAATAATACTAATGTACGCCAAGGCGCGTTTTCTTTTTTCGCCTTCGTAGCGGTCACGACAAATAGCCATGCCCATTGAGGCCGGAGCGGCCCCGCCGATACCCTGAAGGATTCGCCAAAAAATTAACTGATTGATGTTGGTGGAAGTTGCGCATAAAAAGCTTGCGGTAACGAAAGCGAAAAGACCGCTGATTAGTACGGGTTTGCGGCCGAATTTATCTGATAGCGTTCCGAAAATTAATAAACCTATCGCGTAGGCTGCGAAACAGAGGACAAGCGAATAGCTGACAAGGTCGGTGCCGATGTTCCACTCGCGGGCGATTGTCGGTATCGCGGGCAGGTACATATCGGTTGCCAGCGGCGAAACCATCGACAGCAGGCCAAGAAATATTATATATTCGAAATTTGTTTTTAGTTTATACATTTATATCAGAACTCACCCCGCAGGGGTTTCGCTTCGCTCAAGAACACAGAAATAAGAACACAGAATAAGATAATTAGATTTTTTTTCAATAAGCAATTGTTTTTAAAAATTAACAGTTTTTAGCAACTGGTTGCTAAGAATTTAAAACAATACGTGAAAAAAAATAGGAAACAAGTATAATTACAAAAATTTTTAATTATTCGAAAGATTGAGATTGCTTCGTCGTCCTGCTTCGCAAAAAACTACGCAGGACTTCTCCCCAAAGGGATTGTAATCGCAATGACATAATGGTGTGATTTAAAATTCTAATTGAAGGAATCGAGATGAAGAAATTTTTGTTCGGATTGTTTTCAATATCTGTTTTTTCCCTAATAGCTGATGCTCAATCTTTATCATCTTATGACAAACAAGTTAAAGAGCTGCTCTCGAGGATGACGTTTGAAGAAAAAATAGGGCAGATGACACAGGCGGAAAATGATAAACTCCGGCCGGGGGATATTGAAAAATATTTTCTTGGTTCGGTATTGAGCGGTGGCAATGCGGACCCTGCAAACGGGAATAGTCTCGAAGCATGGACTGATCTTTACGATAAATATCAGAAGCAGGCGCTGCGGACTCGGTTGGCGATTCCGATTCTTTATGGTATCGATGCGCTGCATGGGCATAATAATGTTGTCGGTGCGGTGATTTTTCCGCACAACATCGCGTTAGGATGTACGAGAGATGAAAAGCTGGTGCGAGAAATTGCACGTATTACAGCATTGGAAGTTCGGGCGACGGGAATCAACTGGACATTTGCGCCTTGTGTCGCGGTTGTGCAGGATATTCGATGGGGCAGGACATACGAAGGCTTTTCTGAAAATACGGCGCTTGTAACGAAATTGGGGCGGGCACAGGTGCTGGGGTATCAGGATGGCGGATTAAAAAATCCAAGGGGGGTTCTAGCTTGCGCAAAACATTTTATAGGTGACGGCGGAACGACTTTCGGAACATCTAAAAAATCGCAAATGCTCGACCAGGGCGATACGATTATGGATGAAGAGCAGCTTCGCAGATTGTTTTTGCCTCCTTATAAGGCAGCGGTTGAGGCGGGCGTTGGTTCTATAATGCCTTCATACAGCAGTTTTAACGGTGTAAAATGCAGCGGCAATAAACATCTGCTGACTGAAATTCTGAAAGATGAGCTTGGATTTGAGGGTTTTTTAATTTCAGATTACCAGGCGATAAAACAAATTGATAAGGATTTCAAAAAGGCTATTGAAATTTCCGTTAACGCGGGAATGGATATGGCGATGGAGCCGAATGAATTTGATAAATATTTAAATATTCTTAGAGAACTTGTGCAGGAGGGAAAAGTTCCGATGTCGAGAATAGATGACGCGGTTACGAGGATACTGCGGGTGAAATTCGCCATGGGGCTGATGGATGAAAATAAATCCGTTCTTGCCGATAGGAGTTTGCATAAGCAATTCGGCAGCAAAGAACACAGGCAGGTTGCACGCCAGGCGGTTTGCAAATCTTTGGTGCTTTTGAAAAATGATAAAAATATTTTACCGATTTCGAAAAAGACTAAACGTATACATGTTGGAGGCGCCAACGCAGATGACATTGGCAATCAATGCGGCGGATGGACGATTCAATGGCTTGGTGAAAGCGGGAATATAACTTTTGGCACGACGATTTTGCAGGCGATAAGGAATACCGCTGCGGATGCGAATGTAAGTTTCGCGAAAGACGGCAGCGGAGCTCTGGGCGCGGATATTGGAATTGTTGTTATTGGTGAAAAGCCTTACGCGGAATTTCATGGTGATGTGCGAGAGCCGGTGCTTGCGAAGGAGGATATTGAGGCTGTCGCGAATATGAAAAAAGCGAATATTCCGGTTGTTGTTATTTTGATTTCGGGCAGGCCCATGATTATTAATGAAGTGCTTGGGCAGGCAGATGCTTTTATAGCGGCATGGCTGCTGGGGACGGAAGGGCAGGGCATTGCTGATGTTTTGTTTGGCGATTATAAGCCCAGCGGCAAGCTTTCGTTTACATGGCCAAAGTCGATAGAACAGATTCCGCTTTCGGCAATGAAAGATGAGCCGTTATTTAAATATGGGTTTGGGTTGAGTTATTGACAATTTAATATTTAAAACATGGTCAATGGTTTTTACATAGGTGTAGCCTTCATAGAAACTGACTTCCAATGAGTAACGATCAGATAATCCTCTATGAGAAGTTATCCATCCATAGTCAATATATTCCTGAATCTGCTTACGGTAATCACCTAATACTTTGAAAAAACCTTCCTCAATATCAATATGGCCTCTACCACCATTTAAATCCAAATGCCAACCACCATCGCCATTAACGATCATGCAGCCTTTTCCTTTAAGATTAATAAAACCAAGACAGCCTTCGCCTATTTCTTGCGTAAAGTGACAATTTTCGCCGCCAATTATTAACATTCCGCCATCATTAACATTTATTGTACCAGAGGCCGATGTTCCAGCCTTACAATTACCAGTACCTATTCTAATATTCCAATCACATATCACTTTGCCGTTAATATTAACAATTCCAATGCCACCCATATGTCCAACAACAAGAGTGAATGCTCTAAATTCAACACCATTGGCAATATTAACAGTAGCACCGCTTTTGGCATACTCAGGCTGTAAATCTGATGTTGCGTTGTAACCAATCCCACCATCCCACATATATTGCCCGGCACTATTGACATCAATAGTAACACCACCATATATGAGTACTTGACTGGGTTCTTTTTGAGGTACTCCACAATCTTTTTGCCATATATTAGGATCTGCCCAATTACCCGATTGATTACAGATATAATAATTATACGCATGTACACTGGTAACGAATGTCAATATGGCAATTATTATTGATACGGTTTTCATTTTTTCACTCATCTTATCCCTATCATTTATAAAAAAACATTTTTGATTATATAATTCATATTATTTTTTTGAGATATACAAGTTTGTTATTATTGGTTAAGAAATAAGTAATATTGATGTCCTTAAAATTAACTCTAATTGTGACTAAACATTTTTTGTTCAAAATATTATTTGGGTTCTGGTGGAAGATTCATATCTTCTGGTGATATTTGACATTTTGCTCCATCTTCGCCGGTATCGTATTTAGCAGTCCAGAGTATTCCGTTGATATACATTTTAAGAAATGAAAGATTTGCAAAATTATAGTGGTAATGCCCAAGAGTATTAGCGTAGCTTCTGCCGCCATCCTGTCGCTGATAGCACCATGCAACGATGTCTTCTCTGCCATTATCTGCTTTAATTTTAATTATAGGAATTGCTTCTTTAACGACATTCATATTAAGATAGTATTCGTCGCATAATAGAAAATCTAACCAGCCCTTATTAACAGGATGAGCTGGAATTAAACGTGTAACTTTAGCATTGCCCATCATAACGTTAGATTTGCTCTCGTCATAGATACAACCCAAAGAATTCAACCATAGTTGCCCTTTTATTTTATTCCCTTTATAAAGATAGCCGATTGCCCAATGAAAACCAACAATGCCTTTACCAGCGTTAATGTGTTTTTGTAAGTTTTGACAAGCAATTTCATCACTTAAGAAATGATCTGCAACAGGGCTGCCATATATTACTATTGAATCGGCTTCAGAAATAACATCAGTGTTTTCAGGCCATCCAATACTAACTACGGCATCAACTCCTGTATTCTGCCTGAGGCACTTAGCCAATAGGCAACATTCATGCAAATACATATGTGTCAAGTAAGGATGGTCCGGTTTACTTGCCATGAGTAGGATTTTAGTTTTTAAATTTTCAGAAAAAGTCGTCTTTTTTAATTCAATACTGACCAATTTGTCAATACTGTTTGCATCAACTGCCCAAACGCTTCCTATATAAGCGGTAGATAACAAAAATATGATTAAGCATTTAATTTTAGATATTTTCATCATTTCTATAAAACCAATTTTTTAATGTAT
>JBDKUM010000043.1:0-2745 GCA_039679715.1 Phycisphaerales bacterium | reverse complement strand
GGAGATAAGCTTTTCGCGTATTTTTTCATAAGCTAATTGTGCCTGATTTCTTTTTGCCATGATTTATATTATATCTATTTATTTTAGTTAATCAAATACTATTTTTTTGGTTGACAAAATATTACAGAATATGTTTTAATTTTATTGGCAATATCACTGTTTATATAATATTATTTTTCATATTAATACGCTTTTTTGGAGATTGTTATGTATTGCAGAAGCTTCAAATTTTCAATAATAACATTATATAGTTTGTTATCAATTGGAACAGTTTCAGTCGCTTATTCAAAAGATGTAACTATAATTTCCCATAAAGTTATCTGTGAAGAGCCCAATCGATACATTGGCTGGCCTACAGTAGTTTATACAAAAAAAGGAGAGTTGCTTGCTGTATTCTCTGGCGACCGAGATGAGCATGTGTGCCCTTGGGGCAAAACTCAAATAGTCCGGAGTAAAGACCTTGGAAATACATGGACCAAACCAATTACTATAAATAATACCCCACTTGATGATCGTGATGCTGGAATTATTGAAACACAAAAAGGAACTCTTTTAGTGTCATGGTTTACCTCGCTATATTTTGAAACACATAATAACCCGCTTTGGAAACGTCACTCTGAAAAGATTGATAATAAAACCCGCCAAAAATGGCTGGGAAATTGGGTTCGACGCAGCCTCGATGGAGGCACAACGTGGGAGGAACCCATTAGAACTCATTTTTCTGCACCGCACGGACCAATCCAGCTTCAAGATGGCCGTTTACTTTATGTCGGTTGGAATGCACCTGATAAAATAGGCGTAGAGGAATCTCGTGACGATGGTTTGTCTTGGCAAGTTATAGGAGCAATTCCGATTAGCTCTACAGAGCAGGCAAAGTATTTTACGGAGCCACATGTTGTAGAAGTTGAAAAGGGTAAACTGATAGCATTAATGCGTTATGAAGAACCTAATGAAGAATTTCTCCATCAATCCGAAAGTTCTAACGGCGGCAAGACTTGGTCTGTTGCCCATAGCACGGGAATTTGGGGCTTTCCGCCACATGTAATAAAACTAAAGAATGGGTACTTACTCGCCAGTTTTGGAAGACGAAAACCACCATACGGTGAGCATGCATGTATTAGCAAGGATGGAGGGAAATCTTGGGATGTTGAGAATGAAATTATTATTAATTCAGCCCCAAATAATGATTTGGGCTATCCCGCATCAGTACAACTTGATGACAATTCGATCTTCACGGTATATTATCAAAAAAATGCGCAAAGCAAGAAGACTATTTTGATGGGAACGCATTGGCGTTTTGATAATTAGCCATAATATATTTGTACAATTCACACATACTGGCTTCATCGTATTCTTAGCAAGCAACTATTTGAAAATAAAGAATTTAAAGCAGATGCTAATTATTCTTTGTCCGATATAGTGTCCCCGGATTTTTAGATTTTTCAGCAATCTTGTTCTCAATTCTCCATTTGTTCCATCATCGGCAGCTGCAAGGCCTGGTCAGTAACCGCATTTATCTTAACCGCAAAGCTGGTGCGATTTTTAATATCTGAATCAGTTACCAGATGCACATCCAGTAATCCTTTAGTCATATACCCCGTCCGAAGATAATTATGTTCCGCCAGGCTTAGACTCCATCCCTCTAGCCACAGCAACAACTCTTGCTTCTGTACCTCGCTGCCGTTGAAATGCACCAACAAATCGATATCACTGCCCGGTCCTGCTGTGGCATTAGCAGTGGAACCTATAAGGTAAATTGCCTGTACACCAAACCGTTTGGGCTCCAACCGCAGGGCAAGTTGTTCGGCCATACGATGACGCCATCTCCAAAAATCTTCTGAACGTGGCTCGGCCGGCCGGAGTGCTGCAATTGTTTTTTCACTAACAACGGCCGGTTCTGAAAAGAATCCAACCGCCTGACCGATATCAGCATTCATCAGTATCTTGAGCACCTTGCCCTTCTCACAAGCGGGCACATCGATTACATGCACCACATCAGCCAAATGTGCATATTCAGGCAGTATGTCCGGCAGCATATTATAAGAACTGTTCAGAAATCGCTCGTTAAAAACAACCGTCTGGTCATCAGAATAGAGCGGTATGTATCGTATTTTTGCCTCAACCATATCCTGAAAGAAGTGTGTGCCGAAAGAAAGCTCAGGAGAGTAAGTTCCCTTCTTTATAGCGATTTCAATCAGCACGGCGGTATTGCTTATATCCGAATAAGTAACCTGCACACCCTGTTTGATATCGCCTCTGCTGCCCCACCTTCCAGGCCCCATAAGAATAAACCGGTGTTTTGGCAAGAGCGCATTCAGCCGTCCAACAGCACGTCCTACGTCCACCAATACGTCCAAGCTTGACTGTTCGGCGTATCGTTGCGGCGAGACATAGACAACATGCGTAATGTCAGGGACGTGCCCGTTCGATATAAAGCGTTTTGCCGAGAACAAAATCTTGTCATTCGGAATATCCTGCGGTATGGCGCTGGCGGACACGTCGCTCTCGGTGTACTGCGAACGACACTGCAGCAGGTAGAAAGACTTGCCGTCTGATGCGAATTCTATATCAACCGGCGTACCGAGCCCTTCCTGCAGCGTCAGCAAAATAGCCCGCACCTGTTTGACAAAATTTGTACGGTTAATGAGACCATCGAAGGTAACAACCAACTCATCACAGCTTGTATCAATCTGAATAGAGGATGCATGGCGGATATTCCCATCTTTATAAACTGAGACCAAGTGG
>JBDKUM010000042.1:0-6175 GCA_039679715.1 Phycisphaerales bacterium | reverse complement strand
TTTCAAAATTAATCCAAATGAAAAATATCCTTTGGTTTTATTTCTGCACGGCGCCGGCGAAAGAGGCGCTGACAATGAAAAACAGCTTAACTTGGGGGTTTGGAAATTCGCATGCGAGGATATGCAGCCCGGATATCCGTGTTTTGTAATTGCCCCGCAATGCCCGCAGGAATGTAAATGGGTTGATGTAGATTGGGAAGCCGATTCGCATATTATGCCAAAAAATCCTTCAAAATATATGCAGGCTGTTTTAGAACTCCTCGATACAATGATGACTCAATACCCTATTGATAAGCAAAGGATATATGTAACCGGTGTATCGATGGGAGGTTTCGGCACATGGGATCTGATTCAGAGAAGACCCAACTTTTTTGCAGCCGCTGTTCCTTTGTGCGGCGGCGGAGATGTAAATTTTGCTCCTGACATAAAGGACGTTCCAATTTGGGCATTTCATAATAAAGGCGATGATTCGGTCAAATCGAAACGATCGCGCGATATGGTGCAAGCAATTAAAAAGTCAGGCGGCAATCCCATTTATACCGAATATGATGTCAATAATCATAACTGCTGGGATGCCGCGTACAGCCAGCAGGATATGTATAAATGGATGTTTGCACAGTCCAAAACATCGAAGATGCTGAATTGCCCAATCAAAGGCACTTTTATTTCTTTAGCTTCCGATCTTCACATTGGCTGGGATAAACGTGATTGGGAAAGAGAGTTCGAGTCAATGTCAAAAATTGGTTTTGATACGCTGATTATTCAATGCGTCTCAAAGATTGATTCGGATTCGGGCCAGGTTCTTTGCTTTTATAATACAAACAAATTTAAAATGATTCAATGTCATACAGACTGGATAATCGCCGAGGCGGAAAAGCGGGGGTGGAATGTATTTACCGGAGGAATTGAAGATCACGTTGGAGATGATGCAAACGACCCGAATTTTATTCAATTAAATAAATTGATTGCAGACGAGCTATACGCCAGATTCCATTCATTTAAATCGTTTGCGGGTTTTTACATCAGCACCGAGCCTCGGTTAAATGATGCCGGACAGGCAGCAGCGTCTACGGCTATTTACAGCAATTACGGTAATTATTTGAAAACAAAATATCCCGATAAGAAGGTGGCCATTGCTCCATTTTTTGTAACCGATGCCTCTCGAAGATGCAGAAAAAGGAATTTAACTAAATCCTGGCACGACAGGTCGCCGGATGAAATGGCAGACCAAACACGTTTGTTTCTAAAGAAATGTCCGGCAGATATCGTCGTTGTGCAGGATTCAACCTGCTGGGATGTTACTATGGCGGATTTACGAAAATATCTGCCTGTTATTGCTGATGCGGTACGGACAGAAGGCCGTGAATTCTGGGTCGATACCGAAGTGTTCTCCACCTCTGATTACAAAAATTACAATCCCGCGCCAATCAGTAGAATTGCAGAACAGCTGGAAATCGAGAAAAATTATAAATGTATAATGTACTGCTTCAACTGGAACATGAACCCGAACGGCAGTAATGAAACTAAAAGTTTATACAGACAGTATCGTGATTTGTATTTTTCAGAACAGCAGTAATTTGGACCGATTCAGCGAATGAGATTGCCGCCGCTGTCTGGACAGCCCCGCATAACAAATTAACAGCAAGTTTTGTCATTGCGAGAGTCCCGCTTCGGAACAACGAAGCAATCTCATGTCATTGGCGCGCTCAGTGTCATTCCCGTGCAAGCGGGAATCTATACCGTTAAGCAGGTGTGTGCGTTGAAATCTATCGGCTTTTATTAACTGAAACTATTATAATTTGTTGAGCATGTAAAACTTTGTTTTCAAAGGAGCGAAAAATGAGAACTTTTCTATTGTGTTCATTACTATTACTCAGTTCAGCTTGTTATTGTCAAGATACAATTTCCATCATTCCTGCGCCTTTGAAAATTAAACAAAAGACTGGTTATTTTCAAGTCAGTGCAAGTACCGCTGTTTTTTCAGATCAGGAAACTAAAAAAATTGCTCGAGATTTTGGCCAGGCATTATCCCTTTCCTCTCAAATTTGCCCTAACGTTCCCGACTTGATGGAATCAGAAATAAATTGCATACAGTTCAAACTCAATGCCAATTTGGATGCACTGGGGCTGGAAGGATACCGGTTAGAGGTAAAAGAAAATAATATTTTAATCGAATCGTCAGCCATTCATGGCGTTTTTTATGGTATGCAGACATTAAAACAACTCTTTCCGGTTGAAATTTATGCAGGCCAGATGTCGGCGAATCGGAATTTTAAAGTGCCTTGCTGCATAATAGAGGATATGCCGCGTTTCAAATGGCGAGGTTTGAGTCTTGATGTCAGCCGGCATTTTATGCCCAAAGAGTTCGTAAAAAAATACATAGACCTGCTTGCAATGCACAAAATGAATATGTTCCATTGGCATCTTACTGATGACCAGGGCTGGCGCATAGAAATTAAAAAATATCCTAAACTCACATCTATAGGTGCATGGCGCAAAGAAACAATCGTCGGCTATTGGAACACCATACCGCATGTCTACGACGGCAAACCACATGGCGGGTTTTATACACAGGATGACATTCGTGAAATCGTTGCTTATGCCAAACAGAGATGTATCACAATCGTCCCGGAAATTGATATGCCGGGTCATGTTCAGGCTGCTCTGGGCGCATATCCTCAATTTGGAAATACAAATGAGCCATTGTCTGTATGGACTACATGGGGTGTGAGTGAAAATATTTTGAATATTGATGAAGAAACAATTCAGTTCTGCCAGGATGTTTTGACGGAAGTATTTGAACTGTTTCCAGACCAATATATTCATATTGGAGGCGATGAAGTTGTTACCGAGCAATGGGAAAAAAATCCGAAAGTTCAGAGCCGTATGAAGGAACTTGGGCTCAAAGACGAATCGGAAATCCAGCCTTGGTTTACGAAAATCATGTATTCATTTGTGAAAAAAAATAATCGAATACTTGTCGGCTGGGAACAAATTCTAAATGACGATCTTTCCGGTGCCATAATTGGAATTTATCTTGGCGCTGAACCCGCAATCAAGGCTGTCAGGTTAGGTTGTGATGTCATCATGACCCCGTCAACAGAGGTATACCTCGACAAATATCAGGGAGACCCAAAGAAAGAGCCTATTGCCACCGGTCTTACGCCTTTGAAAAAAGTGTACTTATATGAACCTGTTCCTGATGAGCTTACACCATCGGAACAAAAGCATATTCTCGGTGTTGAAGGGCAGGTCTGGACCGAATATATGCCCAATCCCAGGCATGTTGAATATATGGTTTTTCCGCGCGCTTGCGCAATAGCTGAAGTAGACTGGACAGCGGCGAAGAAAAAGGACTACAGTGATTTTTGTATCAGGCTAAAATATCATTTAAAACGGCTGGAAAAATTGAATGTAAATTTCCGCCCTATATCCGATGTCAATGAATAAATCCGGTAAGGTGCCGGTATTGAGGTATTGAAATGAGTTTTTTAAAGATCGCAGTTATAGGCGCCGGATGTCGGGGTAGGGGTTATGCCGATCTCATAGCCTCACATTTTAAAGAAGCCAAAGTTGTCGCAGTTGCGGAACCCAGAGATCACTATCGTACAACAATGGCTCAAAAACATTCGATAAAACCCGAATTATGTTTCAACGATTGGAAACATCTAGCACAGAAACAAAAGCTCGCAGATGCCATGATCATAGCAACCTCTGATAATGAGCATACGGAACCTGCGATAGCATTTGCAAATCTTGGTTATCATATTCTCCTTGAAAAACCAATGGCCCAAACCGAACAGCAGTGTCGAGATATTGTGCGAGCAGTACTAAAGAATAATATTATCTTTGCGGTGTGCCACGTTCTCCGTTACACCAGCTACACACAACATCTTAGATCAATCATCGATTCGGGTTTAATCGGAGACATCATATCCGTACAGCATCTTGAGCCGCTTGGCTATTGGCATCAGGCACATTCTTATGTCCGCGGGAATTGGCGAAACGAGCAGCAGTCGACTTTCATGCTCATGGCCAAGTCGTGCCATGATTTAGATTGGCTGCGGTATATAGTTGGGTGCCGCTGCAACAAAATCTCCTCATTCGGAAATTTGAAACATTTTACTGCAAGTCAGAAGCCAAAAGACACATCATCAAGGTGTGTTAACTGCAAGTGTGAAACACAGTGTCCATACTCTGCAAAGAAAATTTATATGGAAAGAGCTCTCCGTGGCGAATTCGAATGGCCTGTCGACATAATTACAACGGATTTAACTATTGATGGCGTAGCGAAGGCTTTAAGAGACGGCCCCTACGGTAGATGTGTTTATGCCTGTGACAACAATGTTGTTGATAATCAGATTGTCAATATGCAGTTTGAAAATGGCGTTACAGCCTGTTTTACAATGACAGCCTTTACGAAGGCATCCGATCGTAAAACACGCATTTTCGGCAGCAGGGGGGAAATATATGGCAACGGGTCAATAATTAAGCGATACGATTTCTTGACTGATAAGACAACTGAAATTGATGTGAATAAATCCAACGGGACAATAAATTCCGGTCACGGCGGCGGTGATTTCGGACTGATAAAAAGTTTTATAACCGCCTTAACTAAAAACGAAAAGAGCTATATTCTGTCCGGGCCTTTAGAGACTCTCGAAAGTCATCTTATGGTTTTTGCCGCCGAAAAGGCAAGAAGACAAATGTCTGTCGTTGACTGCACGGGAGATGGAACAATAATATGAGTCCTTTAGACTGGCTTATTGTAGGTGCGTATGTACTGATACCGCTTGGTATGAGCGTTTATTTCAGCAAGAGGGGCGCTTCAGGCGTTAGCGAATTTTTTGTTGCCGGACGATCGTTGAGCTGGTTTGTCGCCGGAACCGGAATGGTTGCGACCACTTTTTCATCTGATACACCACTGATGGTTGCAGGTCTGTCCCGCAGAATAGGGATATATGATAACTGGTTCTGGTGGTCTGCTGCTATCGGTTATGTCGCTGCGGTTTTCTTTTTGTCAAAGCTGTGGCGAAGATGTGAAGTGATTACCGATATCGAATTCGTGGTCAAGAGATACGATCCCGGCCCCAGCACAAATTTTTTAAGAGTCTTCAACGTATTTTACAATTCATTTGTAAATATCCTGATTACGGCTTCCATTTTTCTGGCCATGTCAAAGATAATTACAGGATTGCTGCATCTTGACCCTAAGCCTGTTTTTTCTATACCTTTGCTGGGCGGATTGAATGCTGGTACACTCATTACCTTTGCTTTGGCAGCTTTGGCGGTAGGGTACACCGTCCTTGCGGGGCAATATGGTATCGCGTATATTGCTGTTTTTCAGTTCACGCTGGCAATGGGCGGCTGCATAGCTCTTGCTGTATTTGTTTACATCGATGCCGTCAGCGGACAGGGGTTAATGTCTAAACTGCATAGTTCTCCCATATTCAAACCCGAGCAGTTGAATTTCTTGCCCGATTTCAAAAATATGGGGACAAGCGTTTTTACATTTTTAGCTTACGTCATTGTTGCGATAATCAACGGAGCATCCACCGGCGGATATTTCGTTCAAAAACTGGCGGCCTGTAAATCTGAAAAAGATGCGTTCCTCGGATTTCTCTGGTTCAATTTCTGTCACTTTATTGTCCGTCCCTGGCCATGGATAATTGTCGGTGTAATGTCAATGTATTATCTGCCCAACTTGAGCGATCCCGAAATGTCATTTCCTCGTATGATAGATTTATTTATGCCGATCGGCCTAAAAGGTTTTATGCTCGCCGCTCTCTTCGCGGCTTTTACGGATACGATTGATACTCAGATGAATTGGGGCGCGTCGTTCGTGATAAATGATTTTTATATGCCGTTTGTGAACAAAAATAAGTCGCAGCGGCACTATGTTTTTGTATCGCGTATATGCATTTTCATTATTATAATTTTCGCATCTTTGATTGCGGTCAAACTCACCAGTATTTTAAATATTTATAAGTATCTTGCCGTTATCGGAAGCGCTGTCGGAACCGTTTGCATTGCACGCTGGTATTGGTGGAGGGTTAATGCTTTTTCTGAACTTTCCGCAATAGCCGCATCATTAATAATTGGAAACGCACTCGAGATTTATTTGCCCAGCACAGACATAAGTGATTTGTTTGCAGTAAGGGCTTTAGTTAACGTT
>JBDKUM010000041.1:0-3339 GCA_039679715.1 Phycisphaerales bacterium | reverse complement strand
TTCCACATTTTTCTGAATATTCGAAAGCAGTGTATTTACAAGCTCAACTATCTGAGTTGCGGATTGAGCCATATCTTTGTCTGATGTTTCAGAGGCCAACATACCTTTATAATATTTTTCGCCGATTGTTTCATATCCTTTAATGCATTTGTCAATTTTAGCAGCGAAAATTTCAAGTGTCGTATCGCCTTTGACGTATTCTGTGAATTTACTGCTTTCTTCCTGGCAGACATTAAGTTGTTCGTTATAAGCAAGCCACTGTTTCTTGGTGTTGGTAGATGCCAAATAAACGGCTTGAGTGCGCAATTGCAGGAAGTTAGCGAGTATCGACTCATTTGCCATGTTATCGATTTTTGCCCATCTTGTAAGTGCGTTTACGTCTTTCGATTCACTCGCCTTGGCTATGGCGGGAGCAATCAAACTCTTCATTGTTTCTCTAAAGTCTGTCGTTATAGCATCGCCGGTTTTGCCCCATTCGGCAAAAGCCTCGTCTTTCAGTTTCTGTGCTTCTATCTGGCCATCGAATGCTTCTTTATACGGTTTCGATTTATTAAGAGCATTATTTGCCAGGTCTTTGTTTGCGGGGCTTAATCCGGGTGTACTTGCTAAAGAACTTATTTCGGTTGTTAATTTGTCAAAGGTGTCGAACCATTTATCTGCGGCTGTTTTGCCAGTTTTTTCATCTTTTGCAAAACCATTTATCGCGAAATCTCTGCGAATTTGGGCACATCCGTTCAACTGGTCGAGACACTGGTTGCTTTTTGCGAGAATTTCTGCGTTTTTAGTTACATTAGTCAAACCCATCCAGCCGACATAACCTAACATGCCGGCGATTGCTATTAAAATTCCGAATCCCAGCGATATCTTGGTTGCGAGTTTCATATTCTTAAACATTTTCAATCTCCTTAAAAATTTTTCTGTGAATACTTTGTGGATACTTTTTACAGTGCTTTTCGCTTATGCTTGCCCGATATTTTTGAGTTCGCTGTTGCCAAGCACTTTGTCGATGTCAAGTAATATTTTCACCGATTCACCGACTTTGCCGATACCAAGTATGAAATCCGTATTGACTGATGCGCCGAATTGCGGTGCTTCTTCGATGTTTTCGCCTTCAATGTCAAGTACTTCCTGAACATGGTCTACTACTATGCCAGTGCTGAATTTACAGTTATCCTGCTGAATCTCAACTACTATGATGCACGTCTCTTCAGTTATCTTTGCGGTTTCCATTCCGAACTTCGTCCGTAAATCTACAACGGGTATTACCTGGCCGCGGAGATTGATTACACCTTTTACATAAGAGGGTGTTTGAGGGACGGCAGTAATCTCCATATATCCGATGATTTCGCGGACTTTCAGGATTTCCAGGCCGTATTCTTCACTGCCCAATGCGAAGGTCAAATATTTGCCTTCTTTCTCGAGGACCGCTCGGTTTGCCTCTTGAGGTTGAATGGTTGCTTGAGCCATAACAGCTCTCCTTTCATTATCAATCGTTAACTTTTACTATACATACCGCCATTTACAAAATCTTTACTGCTAACAGCTCTTGACAGGGCTTTTGCTTTTTACTTCTGTAAATAGCATCAAAAAAACTGGTGGGAAAGACGTCTGTCAACATCTTTCCCTGAACAAATATGCCTTTGAAGGGGAATATGGTTTTTTTAAAGAACTATTTGCTTGGTTCTAAAATATTCGGTCGTTTCCCAGTCCAATATAATGACGTACAATACCCATTTATCTCTGGCGGAAACTACGCATCATGTCTTGGCGGTAAATACGTATTTAGGTTACCAACAATAATTGAAAAAACTTGTTTTGTCATTTCGACCGAAGTCCTGCGTAGCTTGGCGAAGCAGGACGGAGCGGAGAAATCTATTGAAAAAGAACATTTCCGTTTTGCCCGAGTCTGGAAATAAGAATGTGCAAAAAAGATTACAAAAATTGTTAAAATTATTCCCTTTGCTATTAATTTATAGCTAAATCTAACGATATTAATTCTATACACTAAAATGGGCGCGGTTTAATGGATGCAAAAAAAGAACCTGTAATTTATTTAGTTGATGATGATGAAGAAATAAGAAAGAGACTGCGCGCGGAATTAGAGGATGAATTTAAATGTTATGTCAAGTGTTATGAGAATGGCGCCGCATGCCTTGAGGCCCTCCAAAGCCCTCAAAGAGATTGCAGTTTCTTAATTACCGATGTCAGAATGCCCTATATGGATGGCCTGACTCTCCTCAAAGAAGTTAAACAACTAAGACCCTGGTTGTCAGTTTTGGTATTTACTGCCTGCGGCAATGTCCCTCTCGCCGTAAATGCTCTTAAATCCGGTGCTTTGGATTTCATTGAAAAACCCTTCGCCAGTCAGGTATTATTTCCTTTAGTTTCATCTGCCCTGGATCGTAGTCTCAAAGCTGATGAAATCGCCGGCAAACCTTTATCACCTTCAGAAAAAGAGATTTTGAAATTGATTGCCGAAGGAAAAAGCAATTACCAGATGTCTGCTCTCCAGCATAGATCTGTCCGAACAATCGAAAGACACAGATATACATTGATGCACAAGTTGAACGTAACCAGCCCGGCCGAACTAACCAAAGCAGCCATCGCCCTCGGCCTTACTACCCCCGAAATCCGTTAAACTCTTTTGTTGTTTAGCCCCCGCACCTGCTCTAGTCCTCGCAGAGGGTGGCGGGGGTAATAAAAAGTTTATTCCAAACTTCCCGCACCGCTCAATCATCGAAGGAACTATGACGTGGTTCGTCAGTTCTTTGTTTAGCCGTTGCCAGAATTTCAATCCCCGATTCTTAAGGATTTTTTCGTTTTAATCCCCCTTGGGGGCCTTGAAAGAAAAAAATCAGAGGGGAGGGCCTCGCGTCGTGAAATGTCATTGCGATTTCAATCCCTTTAGGGAGCGTAGTCCCTTTAATGGACGTAGCGAAGCAATCTCAATCCATCTACCATCTACCGCCACTTGCGGTTCGTAGTAGGGTGGGCTTTCTTGTCCGTCGTAGCTTTAGCGAAGATGGAAACCCACGGGGGCCGCCTTTCGCTCAGCTTTAAGACAACAGCCCATTAGGGCTATAATTTCAAAAGATAATCACGGAGAAAGTTTACTTACGCAGTGATTATGTTTGAAATTATAAAATCCTGAAAGGATAGTCTTAAAGCGAATCTCTGCTGAACATAATCAATTCCTCTGTGGCCTCTGTGAACTTCTATGAAGCCAGACCTGTCAAGTTTAAAATTTGTCTGATTGGTTCAACCTTCTATCCGAGTTTCCGCCAGGCATTTAGCCTTTTTACAGCGGTCTCATTCAACTTATGCGACAACGCCTATTCT
>JBDKUM010000040.1:0-18294 GCA_039679715.1 Phycisphaerales bacterium | reverse complement strand
ATGATTTGGTCAAATGCGCAATTCACGGCGGTGACCCAAATTGGGGCAGAATCATCTGTGCAGTCGGAAGCTGCGGTGTGAAACTGAATACGAACAAATTGAGCTGTTCGATTGGAAATGTCCAGGTTTTTAAAAATGGTCAGCCTGTGAAATTTAATCCGAAACATGTTTCAAAAATCATATCACAAAAAGAACATACCATTACAGTAAATCTCGGAGCAGGCAAATACAGCGATTTCTGCTATGGATGTGATTTAAGCAGAGAATATATTAAAATTAATGCGGATTATCACACATAATCTAAATCGAAAATCGCTCATAATGAATTCTGGCAGAAGGCACTTTTAATTGCTTCAAAATTAGAAGTGCCTTTTTCATCATCATCGGCGGGCCGCAAACAAAGACATCCGCTTCATTTAAAATATTTCCGGCAACTTCTTCAATTATTTCCATGCTGATATGCCCTTTAAAGCCTTTATACTCCGGACTTTCATTAGACATCACATGAACAACCTTGAAATTGGACGGCAATTTTTCCAATTCACTTTTGAATATAATATCTTCAATTTTCTTATTAGCGTAAAGAAGCATAACTGCACTAGGGTCGCCGGTATCTCTTAAATATCTCATCATGCTCATCATTGGAGTAATACCAACACCGCCTGCGATAAACAAAAAAGATTTCGCGTCAATATTCAAAATGCTGAATCTGCCATACGGGCCTTCGATTATCGCTTTGTCAGTTTTCAGAGTTTGATTTATTGTATTGGTATAATTGCCGGACTGTTTTATAGTATTTTGAAGAATATCACCTTGCGTCGGAGAAGAAGAAATCGTAAACGGATGCCACTGGCTTTGTCTGCCCGGACGCTTTAATTTTAGAAATAGAAATTGACCCGGTTTATATTCGAAGCGTTTGCCTTTTTGAGGAATATATGTCAGCGTATAAGTATTGTGTATCTCGCTGTTGATTGATTGGATGTTGTAGATTTTTCTAAAGAATAGAGGAATATAAACATTGCGATATAAAAAAACAAATACAGCGATTGCCAACAGCAGCCACCAAAAAATTTTCATAGGAATATTTTGAAGCTGCGGGCCAATCAGGTACGAATGTATAAAAGCAAAAAGGATTATCAATGGCGGAGTTTTATGGGTCATCCTCCAGATATTATAATCCAAACCAAAAGCAGGAAATGATAAAGCCAAAATTATATTTACGATCACAATGCCATAAGCCCATTGTCCCATGTCAATAGCGAAATTCTCAAACTCAATTTTCGAAATCATTATGGTAATATGAATTGTTAGAAGGGTGCCGATTATAATGCCCAAGTATTTATGATAATTTGTTAATCTATCGAGAGCGAAAATATTTTCGATAGTTTTCAACCGACTGGTAAGGATAACCTGCAAAATAAGCAAACAAAACGAAAGCAGCCCAAGCGCCAGCCCAATTTGTAAAACAAAGTCCATTTCTTATTTTTGACCTACCACGCCTGAAAGGAGCATTAAAAAAGAAATTACCGCAACGACTGCGTGAATTCCAATAACAGGTTTCTGCAGTTTACCTTTCGTTAGATGGCTTGAAATCAAAACAAGTCCGCCCAATGCAGCCACTATGAAAAGGATAAGCGAATAATTTTCAATTCTGTTTGTATTGCCTTGAACGACGGAAATGACAAGCAGCAACACCCCAATAACAGCAAGTAATCCATGCAGCAAAGCCCCGCCAACGGTAAGCGTACCTTTTGCATATAAAGCGGCAAGAATAATCCCGATTACCGCGGCAATCGCGAAAGATATTAAAGCAATTACGTTAAGCATGTTTAGATTCCTTAAATATAGTTTAAGTGTCTACAATAAGGCTATCAATGTAAATAAGGTAATTCACTGATATTTGAATACTTTTATGTTAAAACCAGGTTTTTGAGATTGTTTTAGGTACATTTCTTTATATAATTAACCCGAGTCCTGATTACAGAATTAAAATGAAAAGAAGTATATCTTTAGTAGCTATAATATTTATAATTGTTGCAACAAATGTTGTCTGCAATTCCTCAACACAGTCCCTCGATGATTTAAAATCTAAATCCCTGACAGGCGATGCAAACAGCCAATTTTCATTAGGATTTATGTACTATCATGGGCGAGGCATTGGGCAAGATTATAATGAAGCAGCGAAATGGTTTTCCAAATCAGCTTCCGCAGGCAATGCAAAGGCTCAATACGAACTTGGAAAGATGTATGAAAACGGCCAATCATTCGAGCAAAATTATAACAGCGCATTCGAATGGTATGCTAAATCAGCAAATCAAAATTACGCCAAAGCACAATATGAGCTTGGCAAATTTTATTCATTGGGACTTGGCACTCAACAAAACAATACTGAAGCTTTTAGCTGGTTTGAAAAAGCAGCCGTCCTGGGATTAAATGATGCTCAATTCGAATTGGGTGTAATGTATTTAAAAGGCATCGGTACAAAAAAAAATGATACAGAAGCGGAGAAATGGCTTTTAAAATCGGCTGTGCAAAATAACGTAAAGGCACAATATTATCTTGGGCTTCTTTACTGCAAAGACAGAGATGAGGAAATTCAGCATAATTACAAAGAAGCGGTAAAATGGTTTTCCAGGGCAGGTGCTCAAAATCATATCGAATCGCAATACCTTTTGGGTGTAATGTATTGCAGGGGCGAAGGTGTTGAGCAGGATTACAAAACCGCTGCCAAATGGTTCATTAAAGCAGCTTCGCAGGGTTCGGCCCGTGCACAGCTTGTGCTTGGAGCCTGTTATTGGAATGGCAAAGGCGTTAATATAGATTATGCTGAAAGCCTCAAATGGATGTCGCTTGCTTCAATGAACGGCGATAAAGATGCAAAACTGCTCAAAAGCGAATTGATTGATAAAATGACAACCGCTCAAATCGAAGAGGCTCAAAAAAGAATTAATAAAGTTAAAAAAGTAAAAGGTTATCTGACTGAAAAGGATCATTTCTTAAAAGATTCACAAAAGGCTGATGAAAAAACTGAATTGACATCTACCGGCTTTTTCATTTCTCCAAATGGATACATACTAACAGCTTATCACGCGGTAGAAAGATGTGAGAACATTCAAATTCTTCATGATAAGAAAAAATACACAGCGATAATAGCCGCTAAAGATGAAGCGTTAGATATCGCGATGTTAAAAATTGATGGAAATGATTTTTCATATTTGCCTTTGTCCCTAAACACGGTACAAACTGGCGATCAGGTATTCACGATGGGCTATCCGCAGGTTTCGCTCCAGGGAACGGAACCCAAATTTACTGAAGGCTCGATAAGCTCTCTATCAGGTTCGGGCGACAATCTGAATTATTTCCAAATCAGTGTACCTGTTCAGCCAGGCAATTCCGGCGGACCTCTCATCAACCAAAAAGGTGAGGTAATAGGCCTGGTAGTTGCGAGATTAAACGACATTTCCGCGCTTTTAACAACCGGCGCAGTACCTCAAAATGTAAATTATGCTTTGAAAAGCCAGTATATTTTATCTTTTTTAAATGCCTCCCCCGAACTTTCAAAAAACATCCCCAGCAAGGGTATTTCGATTGAAAGAGCAGCAGCAATAGAGATTGCAAAAAAATCTGTAGTTTTAATAACAGCCTACAAATAAGTATTTTATTCTCTCGTTTATAAATTCTTTATAATCAGAGCCTTAAGTTATTACCAAATCAACGGTTTTTAGTGGTATAAAGTATGTACCAATTTAAAAAAAATAAATGCTTATTTCCTTGCAAATTGGATGATTATATATAAACTGTCGCTAATTTCGCGCATATCAAATTTTAATTTTTAGGGCTATGCATATACTAAACCTGAATTTTCCAAGTATGCGTATCAAAACTTATTAAGTTTTTTATTTATAAGGAGTTTCAAAGTGAAAAGTACAATTACAAAAACAGGATTTCTGGTCGCGGTTCTGCTGACGGCAGCAATTGCTATGGCGGAAGGACCCAATCCGGGTGAGCTTGAACAAGTTGCCCAACAGGTAACACAAGCTGCACCGCAAACAACTTCAACAACACCATTAATTTGGTGGATAGCGCCGATCTCTTCATTGGCAGCGTTATTCTTCGCATGGGTATTCTTTAAGCAGATGATGAATTCTGAAAAAGGCAACTCGACAATGGAAGAGATTGCCTCTTATGTACGTGAAGGTGCTTATGCTTATCTTTTCAGACAGTACAAAGTGGTAACTATCATTTTCATTGTCCTTGCATTGATTTTTGCCGCTCTTGCATACTTTGGCATTCAAAACCCATTCGTGCCGGTAGCATTCCTGACAGGCGGATTCTTTAGCGGCCTTTGCGGGTTTATCGGTATGAAAACCGCGACAAACGCATCGAGCAGAACAGCTCAAGGCGCAAGCCACAGCTTGAACAGAGCTTTAACAGTTGCTTTCCGCAGCGGTTCGGTTATGGGTTTGATAGTAGTTGGCTTCGGTTTGCTTGATATAGCAATATGGTATTTAATTCTCGATAAACTTGTTTACACTGCTGCTCACATGGCAGACGGTCTTAAGTTATTTGGCATTACCTTAGTGCATGCCGGAATGGATCCAGCTACAAAGTTAGCGGAAGTAACAACAACAATGATTACCTTCGGTATGGGTGCTTCAACACAGGCTCTTTTCGCTCGTGTTGGCGGCGGTATCTTTACAAAGGCTGCTGACGTTGGTGCTGACCTCGTTGGTAAAGTCGAAGCCGGTATTCCGGAAGATGATCCAAGAAACCCGGCAACAATCGCTGATAACGTTGGTGATAACGTGGGCGACGTTGCAGGTATGGGTGCTGACCTTTATGAAAGCTATTGCGGTTCGATTCTCGCAACTGCTGCTTTGGGCGCTGCTCTTCCAATGGCAGCTCTAAGTCAATATGGTATGGACCCGCTCAAAGCTGTGCTTTCTCCAATGATCGTTGCGGGTATTGGCACAATTCTTTCAATTATTGGTATGTATTTTGTAAAATGCAAAGAAGACGCGACACAAAAGAACCTCCTCAACGCTCTCTTACGAGGTACTTTGGGAAGCTCAATTTTGATTATTTTTGCTGTTATTGGTTTGGTTTATGCCGGCTGGATAAGCTGGGGCGTTTTCTGGGCTGTTATATCAGGCTTGGTTGCTGGCGTTCTTATCGGCCAGTTTACTGAATATTACACATCAGATAATTATGGTCCAACCAAGGGTATTGCCGATCAGGCACCTATGGGTTCGGCAACTTTAATTATCGATGGTTTTGCCACAGGTATGTATTCGACAGGCCTGCCTGTAATCACAATCGTTTTAGCCATCCTTTGTGCATTTGGTTTCGCTGGCGGTTTCACAAATGTGCCGATGGGACTTTATGGTATCGGTTTCTCGGCAGTAGGTATGCTCGCAACTTTGGGTATCACCCTTGCGACAGATGCTTATGGCCCAATCGCTGATAATGCCGGTGGTAATGCGGAAATGAGTCATTTACCGTCTGAAGTAAGAACAAGAACAGACGCGCTCGATTCTCTGGGCAATACAACGGCAGCAACAGGAAAAGGTTTTGCTATCGGTTCAGCAGCTTTAACAGCTCTTGCTCTTTTAGCATCTTATATCGAAGAAGTACGTATCTGGATAGGCAGATTAGCTGTTCAATCGGCTGATGGTCTTCACCAGGTCGGCAAAGTAGCTTTTTATACTGACCAGGTTGCGGATAAAGCTCAAGTAAGTTTCGCAGCACTGACTGCCAAAGCACAGGCTGCCGGTCAGGCAATTCCTGAATTGATTAATGTTAAAACTGCTTCAATCATGACTTTTGTTACAGCTTATGATTTGAATATTATCAACCCGAAACTCCTGGGCGGATTGTTCCTGGGATGTATGTTGGCTTTCGTTTTCGTCGCAATGTCTATGAAAGCTGTCGGCAGAGCGGCAGGCAAAATGGTTAACGAAGTTCGAAGACAGTTCAAAGAAAAACCAGGCATCATGGCTGGTACCGAAAAACCAGACTATGCACAATGCGTCGAGATTTCAACAGCCGGCGCACAGAAGGAAATGATCCTTCCTGCTTTGATGGCCATTATCGCACCTGTTCTTATAGGTTTGGTTTTAGGTGTTGAAGGTGTTTTGGGTCTGCTCGCAGGCAGTTCAGCATGCGGATTCGCACTTGCTGTTACACTCAACAACGCAGGCGGCGCATGGGACAACGCTAAAAAGTATATCGAACGCGGAGCTCATGGCGGCAAAGGTTCACCTGCTCATAAGGCTGCGGTTGTCGGCGATACAGTCGGCGATCCGTTCAAAGACACAGCCGGCCCAAGTATGAACATTCTTATCAAATTGATGTGTATGGTCAGTGTCGTGTTCTCCGGTGTAGTCGTTAAATTCGGAAGTTCTTTATTAGACTGGATTTTGCACTTCGGCAAATAGTTGACTTATAAGTCAATAAACAGTATCCTATCGGGGTCGGGAATGTTTCTCGACCCCGTTTTTTTTTGTATTTTAAAAGTGAGGTAATTTGGCAAAGAAAAAAGCACCTGTAAAAAAAGTAAAAAAAGCTTCAAAGAAGAAAATCGAAATATCTTCAAGACAGTTTGCTCTTGAAGCTGCAAAAATAGCTTTACATGATAACTGTACTGACGTAGTCGTTTTAGACCTTACCGGCAAAAGCCCGGCTACTGATTATTTCATAATCGCTACCGGCACAAGTGATCGCCAGACCCGAACTGTTGCCGACGAGATAACCGAATTTGGAAAAAAACATAAATTTAACGTTTTCGGCCGAGCAGGCTACGAACAGGGCAAATGGGTTCTGCTTGATTTTGTCGATGTCGTCGTACATATCTTCGATGCCGAGTTCAGGCAGTATTATGATTTGGAACTGCTCTGGGGAGACGCCGAAAAATTGAAAATTGAGTAATATACACCTGTTTAGCCATCGCCGGTACGGCGATGTGTAGGGTGGGCTTTAGCCCACGCAGAATAAAATGAAAACTCCAATTCAAATAATTCACGAACGAATCAGTCAGGCAATTCAAAAAGCAACCGGCCAGAACATCCCTGCGATTGTAACAGCCGCTACTGACCCGAAATTTGGCGACTATCAAAGCAACAGCGCTCTTGCACTTGCCAAACAATTAAAAGCAAATCCACGCCAGCTTGCTGAAAAAATAATTGAGAATTTGCAAATAGACGATATCTGCCAAAAACCTGAAATCGCAGGTGCAGGTTTTATAAACCTTAGGCTCAAACCTCAATTTGTAATAAATTCACTTTTAGAAATTAAAGCCGATGAAAATTTTGGCATTGAAAATAATCAAACAGCAAAAACTGTTGTGGTGGATTTTTCCGGCCCAAACATCGCAAAGCAAATGCACGTCGGCCATTTACGAAGCACAATCATTGGCGATTGTATCTGCCGAATGCTCAAACAGGCAGGTTACAATGTAATCCCGCAAAACCACATCGGCGATTGGGGATTGCAGATGGGAATGCTGCTTGCGATCAGCGAAGAATTTAAATCGCAAAACAATAATATCAACGTACAGCAAAAACTGGATACGCTTGAAAATGCGTATAAACAGGCTAATGAGAAGTTTAAGAATGATCCCGTTTTTGCTGATAAATCCAGAAAAGCAACATATAATCTTCAAAATCATGATCCATCGTCAATAAATCAATGGCAGAATTTCAGAAAAATCACTTTGGATGCCTGCGATGAAATTTATAAATATTTATCTGTTGTTTTAAAAGACAATGATGTTCGCGGCGAAAGTTTTTATACTGAAAAGCTGCCGGATGTCGTCAATGATTTAAAAATGATGGGGCTGGCAGTCGAATCTGAAGGAGCGATTTGCGTTTTTCCTGAAGGGTTTAAAACCAAAGAGGGAAACCCAATGCCTTTCATAATCCAGAAATCTGACGGGGCATTTTTATACGCAACAACTGATTTGGCCGCTCTGCGATATCGTGTTGACGAACTAAAAGCGGATGAAATAATTTACGTAACCGATGCAAGGCAAAAACTGCATTTTGAAATGCTGTTTAAAGTTGCCGAGATGGCAGGCTGGAAAAAAAATACGAATCTTGTTCATGTAACTTTCGGCTCTGTCATGGGTGAAGACGGCAAACCTTTAAAAACGCGAAGCGGCGAAAATGTAAAGCTTAAAGAGCTGCTCGACGAAGCTGTTAAAAGAGCAAAACAGGTTGTTGAAGAAAAAAATTCGCAGCTTGCAGATGATGCAAAAAATGAAATAGCGCAGGCAGTCGGAATTGGGGCCGTGAAGTATGCGGATTATTCAAATAATCGAACCAGCGATTATATTTTCAGCTTTGATAAAATGCTGGCGATGGAAGGCAATACCGCGCCATATATGCAGTACGCTTACGCGCGTGTAAAATCAATTGGCAGAAAAGGAATTGAAAAAGGCATTGATACAGCCAAAGAATTAGCTGATTTGAAGCAAATAGTTATAAATGAAGCTGCCGAATTTGAACTGGCCAAACAACTAATAAGATACAACGAAGCTTTCAGCACAGCTATTTCAGATTTAAGGCCTAACTTTTTAACTGCTTACCTTTATGATGTAGCAGGAAAATTCAGTGCTTTTTATAATGCATGTCCTGTATTGGATGCCGAGCCGCAAATAAGAGCTTCAAGGCTTTTGCTTTGTGAATTGACAGCAAAGATAATCAGGCATGGCCTGGAAAATCTGCTTGGAATAGACGTTCTCGAAAAAATGTGATATAATATATTTATGATTGCTGAATATGAAAAATTGATACAGGATTGTCCGGCATTAAAAGAGGCACGTCTGCAAGGCATCGACGTTTATATGCTTCTGGACAATTTGAAGAGAACTCCGGCACAGCGTCTCGCAAGACATCGAATCGCATTACAAAATTTACAGAAATTTCATAAAACTGCGGATTAGTGAGCGATAAATTTTCAAATTTGATAGACAAACTGCGTGATAGCAATGTTCAATTTGTTATCATCGGAGGACTTGCCGGCATAGTACACGGCACCACAAGAACAACTCAAGACGTCGATATCTGCTGCAAATTCACTCCTGAAAATATTCTGAAATTATTTAATGCGATTAAGGATACACATCCGGTTCACAGAATGAATCCCGGCCGCCCTGTTTTGGATTTAAATCCGGTTAACGTAAAGAATTTTAAGAATTTGTATTTAGACACCGATATAGGCCAGCTTGATTGCATCAATGAAGTACAGGGCATTGGCGATTTTGAGGAAGTTTTTAAAAATGCCGTTACAATTAATATAGATGAAAGAAATTATCAGGTACTTAGCATTGATGCATTGATTAAATCAAAACAATCGCTCAATCGTCCGCAGGACAAACTTGACATTCTACAGTTAGAAGCTATTAAACAAGCCAGGCAGAAGAAAGAAAATTTATGAAGATTATAAATGATTCATTTGCGGTTGGTACAAATTCTCGAAATCAGATGATCGACATCACAGAAAAAGTACAAAATGCGGTACAAAAATCCGGAATAACTCAAGGCAGCGTCCTTATTTTTTGCCCTCATACAACAGGTGCAATAACAATAAATGAAAACGCAGATCCGGATGTGGTACACGATGTTTTACTCACCCTTTCAGAGTTAATCCCCCAAGACCGGAGAGGTTACAGACACAATGAAGGCAATTCAGACTCACATGTTAAAAGTTCGCTTGTTGGGTGCAGCGAGACAGTAATAATTAATAATGGACGATTACTGCTTGGCACATGGCAGGGAATTTACTTTTGCGAATTTGATGGTCCGCGCAATCGAACAGTTAACATCCAAATAACAGGCAAATAGCACTTAATTTCACACGTTGTAACGCTTTAACTTTCAATCACTGCGCAAAAAAAAGGCGAGAAGGACAAATAGTGGCTTGGGGGGAAACCACAATTGCACCTGCCTCGCCGAGGATTTCGACGAGATTTAATAATATGGCTTGGGGGGAAACCATATTTTGGGGTTCTCGTCGTTTTTTGAAACCAATTAAGATTTCAAAATATTAAAATGGCGAGACGGTCAAAGTGGCTGGGGGGAAACCACTGGCTTGACACTGCCTCGCCGAGGTTTTTGAAAACTGCTTTTTAGACAAATTAAAAGCAGAAAATTCACACAATATTATTATAGCGATTAAATCAAGAGAAGTCAATCGAATTCACGCACATTTCACTCCAATAAAACAGATTTTTATCGGCCTGTCAAGCGATTTCCATCATAAAAATGCTTAAACTTTAAGCTTGAATTGCGGGTTTCTTGCCCTTAGATTATGCGTATTGGTATTGAAATTATTATATTTTTTTTCGGAAATTTTAATTAAATGACTAAAAAATCAACAAATGTATCAGATAAAATAAAAGATACTGCCAGAAACATCCATGATAAAATCTTAAAGAAACAAAAGCCTACTATGTCAACACCTGTTCGTTCGCTCGGAAACGTTAAATATCATTCCGACGAAGGGCATTTTGAAATTCTGGGCAAAAATAAAGTTCGTACCCTCACAGTCAGCACTGTAAAGACTTTTGCTCAGACTTTGAAAATGATGTCTCTCTCTAAAGAGCTAATCGACACAAATGATATGGCAACCAAAAGAGAGGCATATTATATTTCAAAGAACTGGGGGAAGGCAGGCTTTCTTGAACAGCCCGAATCAGATACGATTATGGACGATGTCGAGGCTATGTTCCGCGTCAATCGTGAGCAATTGAAATTTATTCCCGAAGAAAAAGGCGGCGAAGTCGCAGGCAAACTTTTCGTTATCGATCATGACGCAAAAGGCAACAAGTTGAAAATTGACTGCACGAAGTTCGGCTCAGGCTCTTATTCGATTCCAATCGATGTTGAAAACCTCGAATTCCAAAGCGATGCGAAATTCGTTTTGGCAATCGAGACAGCAGGTATGTTCCAGCGTTTGGTGAAATACGATTACTGGAATAAGAATGATTGTATTCTCGTCAGTATGGGTGGTGTTCCTACAAGAGCGTGCAGACGTTTTATCCGCAGACTTTCAGATAAACTTAAATCTCCTGTATACGCATTTGTCGATGGCGACCCTTACGGCTATTTTAACATTTATAGAACGTTGAAAGTCGGCTCGGGCAATGCGGCGCATTTAAATGAATTTTTCTGCGTGCCTAAATCAAAATTCCTTGGCGTTACGCCGCAGGATATTATAGATTATAAATTGCCAACCCATCCTTTGAAAGATGTGGATATTAAGCGAGCTAAAGATGCTTTAAAGAATGATCCCTTTGTAAAGCATCATAAACCATGGCAGGCAGCTATGAATCAAATGCTTAATATGGGTGTTCGTGTCGAGCAGCAGGCTTTTGCAAAACACGGTTTGGATTTTGTTGTTAACGAGTACTTGCCTAGAAAATTAAAGAATACGGCAAAATTTCTTCCATAATTTATAATAAATAGTAATTTCGATTTTATATAGATGGACCGATGAATAAAATCGCTGACAATCTAAAAAGAGTTCAGGAAAATATAGCCTCCGCATGCCAGCGTTGCGGACGTCAAACTTCCGAGATAACAACTGTAGTCGTTACGAAATCCGCTAATTTAGATATGATAAAACAGGTTGTGCGTTTGGGCTGCACTGATCTTGGCGAAAACAGAGTGCAGCATTTAAAAATCACAGCAGAAGACCTCGATATTTTTCTAAATCAAAATTCCGCTGACCCGAACATACCTAAAAAAATTAATTGGCACATGATTGGTCATCTTCAGAGAAATAAAGTACGCCAGCTTTTGAGAAATTGTCAATTCATACATTCCGTTGATACCCTGCGAGTCGCTGAAGAAGTAAGTAAAGACGCGGAAAAACTTTCTATGACACCGAAAATTTTAATGCAGGTAAATTGTTCCCAGGAGCCGCAAAAATATGGAGTGCCTGTAGGCGCTGCCGTTCATCTTGCCGAGCAAATTGTTACAATGCCGAACATTAATCTTGTCGGCTTAATGACAATGGCACCGCTCACACTTAATAAAGATGTTATCAAAGAAAGTTTCGCGCGTGCCCGTGAATTATTCGAAGAGATTAAAGGTGAAAGAATCGCCGGCCCTGAATTCAATCAGCTTAGCATGGGAATGAGCCAGGATTATGAGCTTGCGATTGAATACGGCTCAACACTCCTCCGCATCGGTTCCGCAATTTTCAGCTAATTTTGGTTTTAAGTATTTTTAACTTCAATTACCTGTGCAGGTTTATTGAAAATTGGCCAATTTGAAAAAGCCATAATACATAACAAAATAAGCTCGCCAAATGGCGCAAACAACAGAAAAGCAAAAGCCCCTGAAAAACCCGCCTTTGAGAAAATCCGCCACCAGAGGAAAATCTTTAAAATTAATCCGAAAAACAGAATAAAGCCAAAAACCAGGAAAAATACCATAAAAATGGGGGCTGCCACAAGGCCGGGATCGATTTCACAAAGCATAATTTTACCTTTCTCAATTAAGGACCGATAAAATTTTAAATCAAATAAAAGATTCTGTCAAGCTTTGGTATTATCGCAATTATCGCAAGTCCTGGCTAAAAATAGCCGAAAATAAAGGTGTAACAAAGCATTGATAAGGACTATACTTTGGCAAAATCTAATAAAAACACAGTAACGTTTTTTGACGCGTTATTTATATGCTCCGCGGAATCTGTAAGAACAGAATTACAAAAAGTTTTCGATATAGAAAATTTTAACTGGAAAAAAGCCAATTTCGATACTTTCCTGGATACGGAATTTTACCCTGAAACAATCGGCACGGCTATCATTGATACAGAATCCATACCTGCCCAGCAGCACAACAGACTTGTTGATATTATTCAAATTCTGGACAGAGCAAAAATCCCGACTGTTCTGTACGGTGAATCTGAAAATCTGGATATAAGCAAATTCAAAATGCTGAACGTTATAGGAAAAAAATCGTTCGCGCAAATTATTCCAGTTATTAAAATCAGCAATGTTTATAGAAAACCCAAAATTCAGCCTTTGAATTTCGATGTCTCCGAAAAAGAATACCACGCTGAACAGTTAGAGCATCAGTTGAAAATGGCGGGACTTGTTCAAAGAGATTTTCTGCCTCGAAGTTTACCAAACAATGATAAGTTAAAATGGTCGGTATCTTTCATGCCTGCTGACTGGGTTTCAGGCGATATTTATGATATTGCCCGTCTAGATGAACATCACATCGGTTTCTATCTTGCCGATGCGGTTGGCCATTCGATTCCGGCTGCATTATTGACAATGTTCCTAAAACATGCCATTCAAATGCGTCAAACGACTGGAAATGAATACAAAATATTTTCGCCGCTTGAAGTTATAAATATCCTGAACAAGCGTATGCTTGAACAGAATTTAAGCGGTTGCCAGTTTACGACAAGTTGTTATTTCCTTCTAAACACACAAACACTGCAATTATCGTTCTGCAGAGCCGGACATCCTTACCCGATTTTAATCCCAAAGAACAAACCGCCGCAATTGCTCCAGACCAAAGGTTCGCTGTTAGGCGTATTCGACAGCGCTCAATTTCAGCAGGAAACAATCCAATTATCAGTCGGCGATAAGCTCATTGTTTACTCCGATGGGGCAGAACCATTCATGAATACTACAAACGACAGTACGTCTTTTGAATTCAACAAATGGTTCCTTGGAATTTCAAATCTGCCAGGTGATAAATTAGTTACAGAATTTGAAACTGTTGTAAGACAAGGCAAAAATTACTTACAGCCGGATGATATAACAATGATTGTTCTGGAAATATTGTAAAACTAAACAATCATTCGTATTCATGACTTCTGTTTTTGGGATTTAAATCTTTGTTTAGTCTCTTCGTAAATATGATTGAACTGATCCTGGTTTATCCCAAGCTTTTTTGAATAAGAAACTATGATTTGTTTTTCCAAATCCCGCAATTTGTTGTCGCTCATTGCTACGAATAGCATATCCTCAAGACAGCGGAATTTTTCAGAATACCTGACCGGCAGCTTTACCTGAAAATCACTTTGGCTTGAGAGATCCAAAGCTTTGCGAGTTTCAAGATAACCTGCTCCAATACCTTTGGCAATATCCTGCAGAATATCGTCTTCGTTAACTTCGAAGTTTCTATCGGCCGCTGCCAGAAAATATATATTCGCAAGATATTGAATCTGCTCCTGCTGTGTCATTAGATTAAACCTTTCATTTTACTTATTTTATGATTTAATCTTTAAAAATCCATTATTTTCTGAGCTAATACAAGTTCTTTTACAATAAATACTTACACTCTTAAGAATATTTTTTTGCGGTACAATATATAAAGGAATGCAAACTCACATATTAAGATGCCGAGCCATAAAATTACCGGTTTAAGAAGTTCACCAGGCATACTTATAAATCCGCCGAAGAAAAATTCTGACATCTGTTGGAAGTTAATTACTTTGTGAGCGCAGAAATATATCGTAATCGGGTTTAGACCAATTAACATAAATGGGAAAAAGATTTTTCTTATCCTCCAGACATCGATGATGAGATAAAACAATGCTGTTAATAATAAAGACCAGCCGATAGTATAAACAACAAAAGAACTTGTCCAGAGTTTCTTGATTATCGGAAAATGCGTTCCGAATAATAATCCTAAAACAACAAAAATGATTCCTGCGGAAAAAATATAAACACATTTCAAATATTTTTTTATATTTTGATTTTTTAAAAGAACACCTGTCAAAGCGCCTGCTATCGCAAGCACACAAGCGGGAAAAGTCATCAAAATACCTTCCGGATCACTTACTTCATAAATTAGCTTGCCCGGCACTATCAGCCTGTCGATATACGATGCTAAATTTCCTTCTTTTGTCAGGACACCTGCTCCAAAACCGGGAACAGGAATATATTTCATGCAAATATAATAAAAAATCAAAATTAGAATTCCAAAAATTGCCTGATTTCTGGGCTTGAAATTAATAACAATAATCGATGCCCAAAGATACGAAAAACCTATCAAACCTAAAACACTTAGATATCTTGTATGTGCAAAATCAAACGTTTTGAAAAGACCATTATAGATAAAGCCAAGAATGATAAGAATGAATGCTCTTTTCACAATTTTTAAATACAATTTGCTCTTTTCATGAGATAAAAGATATTTCTGGAAAGAAAACGGGATAGAAACACCTGAAATAAAAATAAAAAGAGGAAAAATCAAATCCCATGCCGTAAAACCAACCCAATCAGTGTGAACAAGTTGTTTCTTTAAGGGTTCCAAAATCGGCCATTGGAGCCAATTTATAATCGCACCCAAAAGCGAGCCGCCTCCCACTATCCAAAACATGTCGAAACCTCGAAGCACATCAAGTGACGCCAATCTTTCCTCTGGTAAACTTTTGTTTGATTCCATTAAGCGTTCAGCTGCCATCCAAATATTCCATTATTAATCATTAATTTTTATTTTCGCCAAAACAGGATAATGATCCGAAGCAATTTTCGCGTCATTATAATTAATAACCTTATACATTAACACAGAATTTTTCAGCTTTTCATTTACAAAAATAAAATCAATTCTATTCTTACCTTTTACAAGGGTGTTGATAATTTTTTGTTCAGGTTTTGACTCTGCCGCGTCAAAAAGGTTTTCAGTCAGGATTTTCGCCGCATTTTCAATATCATTTCCATCGGTTCGAATATACGCGTTCATATCACCCGTCAATATCACCGGCAACTCTTTTTCCTTAATAATATTCAGAATATCGTAAGCCTGCTTATTTCTTATATCTTCCGGCCGATGGCAATCAAGGTGGGTCGATAAGAATACATATTTTTGCTTATTAATCTCAATTTCCACTTCAAGGCAGCCCCTTATTTCCTCTTTATCCTGCCTGTATAATGTATGATTTTTAGAGTTAATTATTTTGTATTTGCTTAAAATAGCGTTTCCAAATTCCCCTTTTTCTTTGCAGCCGTCATCACCAATCAGATTCGATCCGAATACACAATACATGTTTGTTTTCTTCGCAATGTATTCAACCTGGTTGACGCATTGGCTTCTGCTTACGTTTTTTTCAATCTCGTTTAAACCCACTATATCCGGTTCTTCTTTCAATATCACAGAAGCTATGCGGTCAAGGTCGAGTTTGCCGTCAACACCTTTTCCTGTATGAATATTATAACTCATAACGGTGAGTGTTTTGGCATTACATGGATTTAGCAGGACAAAGAAAAGCAGCAGCAAACTTATTTGTTTCATATTTTGATCTCTTCAAGCTTCTTGTCAGTAGTTTTTATAGTGGTAGATATTTTCGAAATTTCTTTAACTGAAAACCATGTTCCTACAGCAAACAAGAATATGCAAATTGCCGCCATTTTATATTTCGCCAGGCATAAATAACCGCTGCCGAACAATCCCAGGTAAATAGTAATGACTGATATTATCCAGCCGATCCAGCATGATGATGCGGAAGATGCTTCCAATTTGTTAATGTCCTTCGCATAAGGTCCCCACCATCCTCCCGGCATTACACGTTTATAAAATTTTTCCAGGTGGGATTTTTCTACAGGCTTTGTTAATAATGTTACGACAAAGCATAATACTGTACTAAAAACAATTATAATCACATACCGCACTGCGAACATATTATCAGGTGAGAGAACAGGAATAAATTTTAGAACATTCGCGAGAATAAAAGAAGATGCCATTGCGGAAATTTCCGTCCACGCGTTAATCCGCCACCAGAACCATCGTAGAAGCATCACAAAACCTGTACCGGCATAAATCTCCGCAAGATATTTCCATGCAGAGGCAATAGAACTCATTTGCCAAGTGATAAATATCGCCAGCAGCAAAACAATTACAGTCGCCACCCTCGAAGCAACCATATAATCGGCTTTTCCTTTTGCCTGAGGTTTGATCATCCTCACATAAAAGTCATTCATCAAATATGAAGCGGCCATATTAAGGTTAGCGGCTATTGTGCTTAGAAAAGCGGCAATAAAAGCGGCCAATACGATCCCCGCCATGCCTCCGGGCAAAAACCTAACCATCATTTTAGGAAAAGCAAGTTCGGGATCTTCTCCTTTTATGATTGGAAAATAAATAAGTGATGCCAAACCGACAATAATCCATGGCCATGTTCTGACTACAACAACGCAGAAGAAACCCCAGATTACAGCTAATCCCGCATGCCTTCCATCTCTGCACGCCAGCATTCTTTGCGTTACAATGCCGACACCTGAAGCAGACCACCACCATAATAAACCTATATAAACAAAAAATGTAAATATTGTTAAAGATGTCGCTGTTTTAAAATTGGGGAAAAAATTAAATACTTCAGGAGTAACCCCCGGAGAATTCATTACATTCTGCACCAATTGCGCAGTACCGTTATTTTTTACAACCACAATAACAGCAAGAAGAATGAACCCGACCATCGCCGCAAAAAAATGCAGAACGTCTGTCATCACTACGCCCCAAAGGCCTGAAAACATCGTATAACTTAACGTTACGATTAAGAGAATCGCATAAATTATCGCGTTTGTATTAACATTGAAAGACGAGATTTGAACGGTTGCCGGTAAATTAAAACAAACGCTGGCTATTTTCCCTACAGCAAGGATTACCCATCCATTACATACACACAATCCAAAAACTCTTAAAAAAGCGTTGAATTGGCGAAGTACAACAGCAGCCTTGCCGGTATAACGAAATTCGATAAATTCCACATCTGTCAGAACTCCGGCACGATTCCATAATCTCGCAAAAAAGAATACAGTGAACATCCCGGAAAAAGCGGCTGTCCACCAGAACCAGTTTTCATAAATTCCGCCTCTGCGGATAAATCCGCTGACAGCCAACGGCGTATCTACCGCTAGATAAGTTGCCACTATCGATGTGCCTGCGACAAACCAGTGTAATTTCCTGCCCGCGACAAAAAAATCTTCTCTGTTTTTATTTCGGCGTGAAAACCACAAACCAAATAAAACTGAAACTGCGCAATATCCAAGGATAATAATCCAATCTATGGAATTTAAATGCAAGCGTTACTCCTTTAAAATGATATTGATTAACGGCAAAGCAATTACATATATTGAGCAGAATAAGATTCTAATTTATCAATTGTTGTCTCGATATCGATTAATCTATTTTGCCCGCATTCACGTTCAATTGCCAATGCGCCATTGTATCCGAATTGTTTTAATTTTCCAAGGAATCTGCCGCTGTCAACCTGTCCGCTGCCCCATACAACTTCCTTGCCCCACTGACCGGCCACATGAGAGCTGATTGC
>JBDKUM010000039.1:0-12080 GCA_039679715.1 Phycisphaerales bacterium | reverse complement strand
TACATGGTCTGTAACCGATGATTTGGATTTAACATTCGGCGCAAGGTATGACAAGCCGGAAGCATTTGATCCTGAATGGAATTTCAGATTTGCGGCTGTTAAGACGTTTGATAATGGTATGTTCCTTAAATACAATATGGGCACATCCTTTAGAATTCCTACTTATCGCGAGTATCGCAAGACCGACCCGGATGGCACGGATTTATTTGATAGGGATTTAGCTGCCGAACACATGAAAACTTATGAATTGTCTTTTGGGCAGAAAACCAAAAACAATAATAGCTGGATGATTACCGGCTTTTATAACAAGTTTACGGATTTCATAGCCGATGAATATGATCCTGTGCTTGACGATGAGATATTTCATAATTATTCGGAGCGGACTACAAAAGGCATCGAAGTCAGCGGTAATCGATGGCTGATTAAAGAAAAATTGGACTTAAGAGGCGGAATTACGTATCTCGAAGGCTTTGATAAATCGAATCGTGAGGAGTTCCATGGCTTGTCGAACTGGCTTGGATATGTGAATTTCCATTATATATATAGTAAAAAACTCTCATTCGATTTGATAGCGAATTATGTTTCCAGGCCGCATGTCGATGATAATTATCAGGCTGATTCAGCAACAAAGGATAGTGGCTTGAACAGAGCATATATAACATTCGGCGGAAATATCAATTATAAGATTAGCGAAAATACAACCTTCCAGGTGATTGGAAGAAACCTTCTGAATAATAATTATTATTCACCTCACTTCGGGCCAAGCACAGATTATGATTATGAATGGCCGGGCTTGGAAATCATCTTTGTTTTGAGACACAAATTTTAAGCGCAATAAAAAAGGCTCGATTATTCATCGAGCCTTGCTGAAGCAAAACCCTTCGTAAATATTTTATATAACAATTGGGTTATAAATTAAATATTTTGCTTCTGCGAAACCAAAACCTATAATAAGAAAAAAAAGAGCATTTAATATACCGCTATTATATCACAAAAGCCGAGTTTGACAAGGGGTTTTTAACAAAATTATTAAATTTTTTAAGTCCTGCGTTTACTTGGATTTATGTCAATTTGGCGTATTAAGGATAAAAAATTGTTAAAAAGAGGGAAAAAGTGCTTGTTTAAAGGCAATACCCAATTTAAATAGTTGTTATGAGAAAATCAGAATTAAACCAAATAATTGTCCTTTGTTTGATATTGCTGGCAATAATGGGGTTTGAGTCCTTGATTGTCCGAGGTTCGATGGATTGGTACAAGGGGTTAGAAAAGCCTGTGTTTAACCCGCCGGGCTGGGTATTCGGGCCTGTATGGACAATACTTTATGTTTTTATGGGTATTTCATTTTTTATTATTTGGCGAAAAGGTGCCGCCAGCAGTCCGATTGTAAAAACCGCAGTTGTGTGTTTTATTTTTCAACTTGTTTTTAATTTTCTATGGACGCCGATATTTTTTGGTTTGAAACAGCCTTTAATAGCGTTTGGAAATATTGTAATCCTCTGGCTTGCTGTACTTGCGACTGTTTTGAGTTTTTTGCGAGTATCCAAAATAGCTGCTGCACTGCTTATTCCATATTTTCTTTGGGTAAGTTTCGCTGCTGTATTGAATGCGGCTATTTGCATGATGAACGCATAATAATGAGAAGGCTTGAACATTTATATATAAATATCAAAAATATTAATTAGAATGTTTTTATGATCAAACAAAGATTAATAACGTTAGTACTGGGCAAAGTTAGTAAGGAACTTTCTGGAAGAGAGTTTACCTCGGCGATTGTAAAAAGTTCGCCTGCATATTATAAAGCCGCTTTACCGAAACAGGTTATTGTCGGAGAAGAAAATTACATAATCGCAGGCAAAGATGTAATATTTCAGTTACGCGGTTATCAGCCTGATGTGCTTTTGATTCAAACTTCAATCGAAGTTGACAATATTTTCGACAATAGTATTTTTGCATTGGAAAAACAATCTTTTGACCATTCGCAACGAATACTGAAAGATTATGGCGGAGATTTACTTTTTAGCGAAGAATATTCGGTTTTCGCTGTTACGAATTATGATGGTGAGCCTGAACAATTTTTAAATTATAAAAATATTATCGCATCTCTTTTAAAATCGGAAGAATCACTTACTCTTGATCCGCAGGAAGTGCAGTATACGCTAAGCAGCAGGATAAAATACGCTGATAATGATTTATCGATTATAGATTGGGACGGCGCGTTTTTGTTTGACCCGAATGGCGATATTGAGGAAGACCTGGAACTTTTAACACTTGCAAATCTACAGCTTTTAAGGCATAGAATTTTAGATCAACAAATTGATACAAGATTGACGAGAATGGCCGAGCTTGTGCGTAATATTCCGGCGGGCGGGGTTCTGAACACCAAAGAACTTGCGCCTAAGATGAAAGAGACAATGGAAATCAGAATGGTATCCATTTCTGAATTACAGCGACTTGAAAGGGATGTAAAGCTGATTGGCGATTGGTATTCGGCAAGATTTTATGAACTTGCGGCCGGAAAATTTAAAATCGAAGAATGGCGAAAGACTATCAGAGGCAAACTCGAATCGCTGGAAGATGCATATTCGGTTGTTGTTGAGAATTTTACTGTCTCGGCAAAGCATAGAGCGGAATGGGTTCAGATTATCGCATTTTTTGTTTTGCAGGTCGGATGGCTTGTTTTGATAGTACTGGAATTGTGGCAATTAATGCAACATTAAAGGGGGAGATACGGATGTTAAGATGCTCGCGAAATTATATAGCGTAACACTTGAAGGCATTGAAGGAATAATTTGTGAAGTGGAAGTTCATATCACAAGGGGAGGTTTTGAAAAATCACTCGTGGTTGGGCTGCCTGATACCGCGGTAAAGGAGAGCACCGAACGGGTACAATCAGCCGTAACTAATTCAGGTTACTCATATCCCAAGACAAAGAATGTGATAAACCTTGCGCCGGCGGATGTGAAAAAAGCCGGGCCTGCGTTTGATTTGCCAATCGCGCTTGGAGTGCTGCTCGGAACCAACCAGGTTGAAAGTTCAAACGTAAAAGATTTTATTATTGTTGGCGAACTTGCGCTTGATGGCCGTGTTCGTGCGGTAAATGGTGTTTTGAGCATGGCTATTGCCGCGAAAGAAAACGGATTTACGAATATGATTGTGCCGCTGCAAAATGTTCATGAAGCGGCGGTAGTCGATGGCCTTGAGGTTTTCGGTGTTGGTTCGCTGACACAGGCGGCATCGTTTCTTTCCGGCAAACTCGCCCTTGAATCGGCGTATGTGGATATTGATAAGGTGCTTGAAGATGCATCCGCTTACGAGGTTGATTTTTCAGATGTGAAAGGGCAGGAGACTGTCAAGCGGGCTTTGACAATAGCGGCAGCGGGCGGGCATAATATTTTGATGATTGGGCCTCCAGGCTCGGGCAAGACCATGCTTGCACAGAGACTTGCGACTATTTTGCCAAAATTGACGATGACCGAATCGCTTGAGACGACGCAAATTTATTCTTCCGTCGGGCAGCTAGACGGCAAGGCTTTGATGGCGACAAGACCTGTAAGAACTCCGCATCATACCGCAACAGGTGCCGCGCTTGTAGGCGGAGGATCGAACCCGAGATGCGGTGAATTGTCATTAGCGCATAATGGAATTTTATTTCTCGATGAATTCGCGGAATTTCCAAGAAATGTGCTGGAGATGATTCGTCAGCCTTTGGAAGAACGAAGAGTAACGATTTCACGCGCGAAAGGTTCGATTTCTTTCCCGGCGAATTTTATGCTCGTAGCGGCGACAAATACCTGTCCGTGCTGATATTTTGGTTCATAGCAAAAAAAGTGCAAATGTACGCCGAATCAAATTGAAAGATATATGGCAAAAATTTCCGGGCCGATGCTTGATAGAATTGACATTCATATCGAGGTGCCTACAGTTACCTTCAGTAAACTGCGTTCGAAAGAGGATTCTATTAGCTCGTCAGAAGTAAGAGAAAAAGTCATAGATGTGAGAGGTATTCAGCGGAAAAGGTTCGGCGAAAAAAAGACAACTAACAACGCGACCATGACCCACAAACAGGTAACTAAATTCTGCCAGCTTGATGATGCTGCGGAAATGTTTTTGAAAAACGCAATGATGGAGTTTGGCCTTTCTGCACGGGCACATGATAAAATCTGTAAAGTCGCACGGACTATAGCCGATCTCGATGAAAAAGAAAATATTTCAGCAGAACACATTTCAGAAGCGGTCAGTTACAGAAAACTGGATAGAGGATTATAACTCCAATAGTCCGTTTAGAATAAAATTAATTACTAAATCGGGACATATCTTTCATAATATGCAATAAAAATTGCTGATGATTCTGGTAAAACGCAGTTGAATTTTCAATTTCAACATCATATTTAGTTGTTACAACCTCTTCACCCAAAACATCCATTGGAAATACCGCTTTATCTTCATTGTCAACATAAGCGATATCATCCCAGCCGCTGATTACAGTATACTTCCTTTGCTCATTTCCAAGCAGATCGATTCCCTCAGAATAATCATCCGCAAGATTTGTAACGCCCAGGAGGGTCATTAATGTCGCGGGAATATCAAGATGGCTGGTAATAGAATCAACCTGACGAGGAGATTGGCCTGGAACCCATATTACAAATGGTACAAGAGTTTGTTCTTCACTGTATGTGGAATTATGACCCCATCTGCCTTTTTCCATAAATTCTTCGCCATGATCGCCGGTTAGTATGACGATTGTTGAATCGAGCAGGGAATTATCTTCGAGATATTTCAAAATTTTGCCAAACTGGCTATCAAGATGATTACAGGAATTTATGTAACGATTTTTTATCAGGTGAATATCTTTTTTAAGATCAACTTCGGCATAATTGAATTCTTCCAGATACGGTTTGCATATCTCGTTTTCAGGTGGAAAGTAATAAAGCGAATGCGGCGATTCGAAGAACATGAAAGTCATAAAAGGATTAACCTTATCACTGCTGCTTATGAATTTAAGCATTTTATCTACGTTGAATCGGTCGTATCTCCATCCCTCCAAACCATTATCCAGTTCTGAAGAATCATGAAGCTGCGAACGGGAAAGATGAGAGAATATGGTCTTATCGAATTCGGGATATGAAAACTTAGCGCTGCTGTACATGCTAAGCTGATATTTATTTTTAATAAGTAAATTCATGAGAACAGGGCTTTTATGTTCTTCAAGGAAGTTAAACCAATAGTTGCCATAGAGCCCGTAAAAGGCTGCGAACATACCCATTCTGGTGCCGTTACCTCCGCTGTAATGCTGGTTGAAGCGAATAGCTTTTTGCGCGAAAGCCCAGGATTGCGGCATTACTGTCGGATTGAGCATATCGGCACGAAGGGATTCGGCCATAAGAAAAACGATATTATATTTTTTTGCATCTGCCTTTTGTTCGATTGGTTTAAGCGGATATTGCAGACTAATTTCACGGAATTTCATATCGAAGGCAGCGCGTTTTGGGGCATCAAGGCCCATGGATTTAGCAAGTCTTGTGAAAGTGACTGGCATGTAAAATGGAAATGCCTTTGTCGCACTGATTACAGGCCTGTAAAAATTAAACGAACTGATTCCGTAAGCAATTGCCTGAAAAATTATAAACATTATTATGCAGGTAAGTGCTATTTTAACGCGGGGTCGTGTAAACACAGCGGCGGAAAGATTTTTAATTTTTTCTATCTTTATCAACAGGATAAAAACAGCTGTTTGAATAAAAAAGAAGAAAATAACAGTTAAAATGAAGCTGTTCATGGTAGATTGGCTGGAGCCCATTGATTCAATGCCGCCCTTTGTGAAAATCAGATTCCAGACAAAACCATTGAAATGGAAACCAAACATTTTAAAAATGAAACTGTCCGCGTAAATCAATATTTGAAGAATTGCCGTAGAAGGAATTGCCAATATGCCCAGGAAAACCTGTGATTTAAAGAATGGACGGACAGGAAGTATTTTCAGGATTTCCCTAATGACGACAATTGCCAGAAATAGCGGAGCTAAATAAATAAAACAATATGAAATGAAAACAGCAGCAGAAAAAGCGATAGTCCAGAAGTTGACGTAATGAATTTGCCTTAGAAAAACGGAGGCATTAATCAAGAGCAGCAAGTACGAAATAATGAAATATTGCGATATTAACGAAGTAGTTTTTGTTTTCATATAATTATGTCCATTTAAGCAGTGGTATATTAATCGATTTTTAACTTTTTTAAAGTCAAAATTAATTGTTACACAAAAATAATCGGATCCTCATTGTAGAATCGCATAAGTTCGTTATAAAGCTGGGGATTATCGTCGTATAATTCTATTGGTTTCTCGAAAAAAAACTCCGTTACGACCGCAAAAAATTCGGAAGGATCGGTCGCACCATATTTGTCAAGAAGTGAAGGAGCATCAAATTCGGCGTCATCCCGTAATTTCATATAATTTTTATAGAGTATTTTAGCCCATGCGGCAAAATTCGCGTTGTTTTTAAGCACAATGCTGGAATCGCCCTTACCCCCCGAGGTGTCGATTTGATGCGCGAACTCATGGTAAATGACGTTTCGGCCATCATTAATATTAAGCCTATCGTATTCGACATCGTCCCATGATAGTACAACGGTTCCACGGTGCGATGATTGGCCTGAAAGAACCTCGGGGCCTTCGGCGATGAGACCGCCATCGAGATATTCTTTATGATTTGTGATGAATGCATCAGGATAGACTAAAATGGAGTAAAGGCCGGGATAATAATCAGTTTGGCGATGGAGCAGAAGAACGCAGGCATAGGCCGCAATTATTACTTTTACCCTTTCAGTAATTACAAAACCTCTGCATGGCTCAAAGTATTTTTCGGCCAAAAAGATTGATATATGCCCCTGCAGTTCGGCTTTATCCTCATCATTGAGAATGTTATAAATCGCTGCATCTGTTTGGAGTATGTTTTCCCATGTATCGGGAAAAGGCCGCTCCGCAATTCGCTTACGTTTATATTTTTTTAGCCAAAACATCCAACCATCCTTTCCTGTACCATTATACTATTTTTTTTCCAGCTTACAAAGCAGCAATAATTTCAGAAAATACCCTTATAGTATAAGTGATGTTTTTATTTACAATTATAGCTTAAATAGGAGCCGAAAATGTTCGAAAATCGAATATCACTTTTCAGTTTGTTTGGTTTCAAAGTTAAACTCGACATGTCATGGTTCGTTCTTGCAGTTTTGATTACATGGTCACTGGCTAAAGGAGTTTTTCCTTTTTATTTCAAAGGATTGGATAATTCAACATACTGGTGGATGGGAGTTGCCGGGGCGATCGGACTTTTTGTTTCAATTGTATTTCATGAATTTTTCCATTCGCTGATAGCCAAAGCTTACGGAATGCCGATGAAGGGCATTACACTTTTTATTTTCGGCGGGGTTTCTGAAATGGAAGATGAACCTGAAAGTCCAAAAATTGAATTTTTGATGGCGATAGCCGGTCCTATATCGAGCCTGGTACTTAGCGGAATATTTTATGTCCTGCTTGTTGTTAGCCATCGAATCAAAGTGCCGATTTCAGTTAGCGGGGTGCTGGGCTATCTTGCGATGATAAATGTTATTCTTGCGGTATTTAATCTTGTGCCTGCTTTCCCGCTGGATGGCGGACGTGTGCTGCGTTCGATTTTGTGGGGACTTAAACATAATCTTAAATGGGCAACACGTATCGCTTCTATGCTTGGCTCGATGTTCGGCATGCTGCTTATAATACTGGGAATCGTGAATTTTATAGCCGGCAATTTCATTGGCGGATTATGGTATTTCCTCATCGGGATGTTTATCCGAAACGCATCGAAGATGTCATACAGGCAAATGGTTATCCGCAAGGCGCTGGCGGGCGAACCTGTCGAAAAATTTATGAAATCTGAACCGATAACGGTAGCTCCGAATTTGACGGTGACTGAACTTGTGAGGGATTATTTTTATAAATATCACTATAAAATGTATCCTGTCGCCGAAAATGGTAATGTAGATGGATGTATAACTTCCAGACAAATAAAACAGGTTCCGCATAATCTTTGGGATAATTATAAGGTTAAGGATTTGATTGTGCCATGCACGAAAGAAAATACGGTTTCTTCGCACACCGACGCGGTGAAGGCGCTTTCGCTGATGAGCAGTACCGGCAACAGCAGGCTAATGGTTTTAGATGATAATAAACTTAAGGGAATTGTAACGCTTAAAGATTTACTTAAATTCCTTGCATTGAAAATCGATCTTGAAGGCGATGAACAAATTCAACTGCCTTCTATCTGAAAATCATTTTTGAAGGGAGAAATACAAATGAAAAGATTTGTATTGTTGGGCATTTTGTCGGCTGTTGTATTCAGTTTTGAGGTATTAGGGCAGGATGAAAAGAAGGAAAATGAAGCGGGTAAAGGGCCGACGGTTTATCTGTGCTGCAAAGAAACAAATAATAAGACAAACCCCCTGAATGAGTTTATGTATTTTGTTCCATTGATTTCGCCGGTGGATGTTACGAACCAGAAAAGCCCAGATAATCAGCAGATAGGTTATATAACTTCATGCCAAAAGCAGACAAAAGGCAATGCATTTAAAACGTCGTGCCAATTCAGGATGGAAGGGCAGGGGAATAATATGAATGATTTTGATAAAAAAGGAATGATCGCGAGAAATGAAAAATTTGTCAAAAAAGGCAAGCCGATAAAAAATATTCTTGATTATATAAAGTTCAACGGAGAAGGATGGGGCAGAATCGATATAGAAGGTAATGATGAAAATGGACAGAAAAAAGCGAAGAAAGTAATTGTACATTTTAATGAGAAAGGGGTTAAAAGCCCGGTATATGTGGGTTTGTACAGTGTTAAGCCAAAGGATGGTATTTATCTGTATGAAAATAAATTCGATCAGAAAGTAGCGAGAGTAAATACGCTGACGTTTGTCGATAGCGGAGACAAGGTTCCGAAAATGGATATTAAGGTCGATGCAGTAGGAAAAGAAGAAGGAAATATGGGCATATTGGGCGGATTAGTTGCCGCAATAGCGAACCTGATTATCGAGCCGCTGGAGATTAATCCTAAAGGCAATGATGAAATGCTCCGGCTGGGCGTTGCGTTGTTTGAAAATCAGCCAACGTTTACTTTTGAAAAAGCAGACAACCTAATCCAAAAATAATTCCTTAATCTGAAACTAAGTGTTTTTTTTCTTAATCGCGCAATTTGTTTTTTTCAGGTTTCTTAAATATGCGCAATAGAAAAAGTGCGCGAAATTTTTTTTTTAAAAAAATGTTTGAGATTGCTTCGTCGTTTTTTGTGTTAAAAACCAAAAAAAACTTCTCGCAATGACACATCCAAGCACTATCATAAAATAATAATTTTAAAACTGCGCAAGATGGGGCTATATAGGGGGGGGACATATTAATTTAAGGTTTAAATAATCGCAAGAAAATTTGCGCAAGGGAAAATACCCTTATAACATTTTCAAAATGCTACATAGTATTTTAAAATGCTATACGTATTTCCAGAATGCTACGCAAATGCAGCGTATAGCGTACAGGGGATAGCGTATACTTGCGCAGATTTTACAAAAGCGCGAAAAGGTGTGAAAAAAGCAGAAAAAAGTGTTTAAAAAGTATTAATTCAGTGGTGAAAATTAGAAAATTTGAGGAAAGAGGAAATCGAAACTTGCGCGAAAATGGAAAACAGCGTACAGGGTAGAGCGTTTAGCGGATAGGATAATAAAAGGGCAGACACACGGGTCTGCCCCTACAAGATTTTATTGCTGGATGGAATTTCGGCATTCCAGGTATTCAGCTTCAGTCATGGAATTTTTAATTTCCACATCGTTTTGCCACATATCGTCAAGCCAATTCAATAGGCCATTGATGTCGACGGGTTCAGAAGTTTGGAGGACACCCGCCACAGGTGCGGGTGCTAAACCTGATTGCATCGTTATTTGCATTTGTTGCGAGGCGACGAGGATTAATGGGTCCGTAGAGATTACGACAATAGATGGTCTTGGCAGGCTCAAATCTGCAACTGAAACACTTACAAAAGCGGATAATTCCACAATTGCACATACATCCACTTTCGGGTATGATAGTCTGTCGCAATTAACTTCTGCTGCAATAAGCAATATCGGCCAGGGCAGTTGGACAGCAAATTACGAATACCAGAATAACGGAGATATGGACGAGCGAACAATAAATTTCGGCACTCCCGATACCTTCTATTATGTTGGCAATGAAATGAGAACACTCAACAGCAATGGCTTATCTTACGATGAAAACGGCAATTTAATAGCCGCACCGAAAGATGCCTCATCTTCAATGACACTTGAATATAATTGGGAAAATAAACTGCGTTCCGCAAAAAAACATTTATATGATTGGGACTTCGTACATCACGAAGTACAAGCGTCAAGAGGCTTAGATGATACAGCATTCAATTGTGCTACATGGGTTAACTCAATGTTTAAAGCGGCTGGCGTACATAGATCAATAAGGAATGAAGCTGGTGAGTTTAACGGATTTGATTGGGGTGAAGAGAATTTAATTGATGAATCATATTTTAGATGAGTTAGGGATTTTTATGATAAAAAAAATTATTTCTAAACTAGTAATCTTAATAATTGGAGTTATAAAATCTTATCTTGTAGGGAGCTTGGTTGCTTTATTGCTATCTGGAAATATTGATATAGCACCACTGGGATTTGTAGCGGCTATATTTATTCTTCCTGCTGTGTTTTTTTACTATATCTCTTATATCTTAGATTTTAAAAAGTACATTTGTATGATATTTTATTTTGCAGGATTTATCTTGGTGGAATTATTATTCGGTATTAATATCATTGTTTTATGTATGAAGCCAATGAATGATGGTTCGCTTGGATTGAATGTATTTTTCTTTTATGTCATTATATTCATTGGCATCGCTGTTTATTTTGCTCAAATCATTTTTCGAGATCAAACGTGGTTAAAGAAATTAGGATATAAAGAACAGATTAATAAAATAAACTGGAAAGTTATATCTTTGCCATTTCACACACAAATGAAAATGATATTTACGGATAGTGCCAGATCTTACTTTATAACTAGTGTAATTATTTGTATAACAATTTTGGTGCAAAGTTTTGTAGTATTTCATATTAAAGATTTCGTGTTTATGTTTTATGGCTTGCTTTTTTCGTTTGGTCTGTTTCCAGCGATAATTATTTATCAAATTTTTCGTTATATGAGATTAAGAAAATCGGTTTCCGATATTAGTTATTTTTTAACCATAATTCTTATAGAATTAAGTTTGATTTTATTTATTTTTAGTCAGTACGCAAATTCAATAGGGTTCTCTTATGAAAATGAACAAAGCCGTTTGCCGAGATTTGGAATGTCAGTAATAGCCCTTGGAGGATTCGTTTTTTATATATCAGAAGTATATTTTCGAAATCGAGCGATTGTAAAAAGTTTGGAGCAAAATTCTTCTTCTTTTGAGGCATTAAAATAAAAAACCTATTATCAAATAAAAAGTTTATTGTAGGAATTTGTGCTTTGGTTGTAGTATCTTTAATTGGCGCTGTAATAATTATCAGCCAACAAAAGAAAAGCAAATAACCGAAAAACCCGAAATTGCTGACAAACCGCAAAGGCAATCAATTTCATCTCCAGAACCAATTGTTTCGGAAATATCAACCGACAATCAAACCATTCAAAAGGAAAAAGTAACACAGTCAACGAAATCCCCGATTACAAAAAGATCAATTGCACCTGTAGCGGTAAAGAGATTGTACAACCTGTTGAACCGACTATTGAACTTCCGATATATGTAAAGCCGAGGGCGCAAAATGAACCTTAGGGTATAGGGGACAGGGGATAGGAATGAAAAAAGGCCCGAGGAGAATACCGGCCTTTATGGAATTTACTTTTTTTACGATTTCTACCTCAACGAACCCTGCCATGTGACAACATTTTGCATCTACGCTGCATAAGGGGCTAATTCTGTTCGCCAAATTTGATAAAATATCAACTTTGCACGTACCCACATCTCAACTCTAAATAGCGTCCTGACCCAATTAGGAAGCGGACT
>JBDKUM010000038.1:0-2096 GCA_039679715.1 Phycisphaerales bacterium | reverse complement strand
GTATGGTTAGTTGTTGCTGCCTTTATCTTCGCCATGGGGTTGCGAAAGACAGGACTGGGGCTTAGAATTGCCTTTTTGTTTATTCATTCCTTTGGGGGTAATCCGTTAACACTGGCTTATTCAATGGCTGCCACCAATCTGGTTCTCGGGCCAGCTATTCCCTCCAGTTCCGCACGGTCTGGCGGCGTTCTCTTTCCTATCGTCAGGAGTATCTGCCAAACATTTAATTCTTACCCTGGCCCGTCAGCTAAACGCCTTGGCTCTTTTCTTATGTCTTCTGTTTTTCACGTGGATCTCATAGTATGTGCAATGTTCCTGACATCAATGGCAGCTAATCCACTATCAGCCGAACTCGCCAGGCAAACCTTGGGGGTTACCATCACCTGGGGCACTTGGGCTTTGGCTGCTAGCGTTCCTGGTATTGTTAGTCTGATTGTTATTCCTTATGTTTTATATAAACTTTGTCCGCCTGATTTGAAGAAAACGCAGGAAGCAAAAAAAATGGCGGCAGAGGAATTGGAAAAGATAGGCCCCATGAGCAGTAAGGAAAAAATTATGCTAACTATTTTCTTGGGTGCCATAGTCTTATGGGCTACTGGCGAAATTACCAAGTTTGATGGCACTCAGGTTGCGCTGCTCGGTATTTGCGCTATGTTGATATGCAATGTTATATCCTGGCAAGATGTAACTAAGGAAGATAAAGCATGGGACATCCTAATGTGGATGGGCATTGTGGTTATGCTCGCCGACTTTCTGAATAAATCCGGTTTCATTAAATGGTTTGCCGCTGGTGTTAGTGTTGCATTGGCCGGAACAAGTTGGATAGTTGCCTTAGTTATCGCTTTCCTGGTTTATTTTTACTCTCATTATGGTTTTGCCAGCATGACAGCGCACGTTACCGCTATGTATGCGGCTTTGATTGCAGTGGCCGCAGCTGCTGGCGCACCTCCTTTTTTGGCGGCTTTCTCAATTGCAATCTGTGCTAATCTGTGCGGTTGCTTGACTCATTTTGGCACTGGACCGGCTGCAATTTTTTTTGGGGAAGGCTACGTAGACCAAGCTACTTGGTGGCGCAATGGTTTTATCGTATCATTATTCCACATCATAATCTGGCTTGGATTGGGAAGCTGCTGGTGGAAGATATTGGGAATTTGGTAATGGGTACGAATAATGAATGCGCTTCGGTTCTCCGGGTTAACTGGTGATGTACCGGATAAAATCCTAAATTGGTCTTTAAAGTTTATTCGTTTTCTTGTTCTTCGTAATCACTTCACGAAATGTATATACTCAATTTATAGCAAATTAGGAAGATGATTCCAATAATTTGTTTTGAGTTTTCAGACTTTATGTCACTATTTTAGCGTTTTAAAATCAATCAGAATATGTGGTGTGGATAACGGCTGGACCACAGCCAGCCGATACAACAACCCTAATCCCTTTTTTGCAGGAACAAGAAACCTTCTTTCCGTACCGATATAAAAATGTAGTGGCAGATTCCGGTTATGAAAGCGAAGAAAATTATCTTTACCTGCGAAAACAGAAACAGGCAGGTTACATCAAGCCATTCAATTATGAACAAAAAAGGCGCGCAAATATAAGGAAGACATTGGCGTAGGGAGAATATGCCATACGATAAGATAAGTGACAGTTATCTTTGCGCGAATGGGAAGAAAATCACCAAAGATGAAATTCGGTGGGTAAAAAACCGACGGGATATGTCAGCGAAAAAGCCTTGTATTCCTGCAAAAGCTGTGCAGGATGCATGTATAAAGCCGAATGCATCAAAGGACGCAACCGTAAGCTCCCGCTTTGGGAAAGAAGCAAACATTTTGAAGTTGCTAAAACCTTTCAGGCAAAACGGATGGAATCTTTACAACGCATCGTGAGCGAAGAAGGCCAATTGCTCAGAATGAATCGAAGTATTCAATCCGAAGGTGCTTTTGGCGAGGTAAAATGGAATATGCAGTTCCGGCGTTTTTTGTGCCGGGGTACGGAAAATGTATTGGCCGAAAGCATCCTGCTCGGACTCGCGCATAATGTGAACAAGCTGCATTCGAAGATACAGCACGGGCATTGTGGAGAATACCTTCATCCGT
>JBDKUM010000037.1:0-27798 GCA_039679715.1 Phycisphaerales bacterium | reverse complement strand
TGAATAAAAGGCTCATCAACCTGAGAGACAATTACATTGGCATCTTCTTCGGTAAGAATATGCTTTGCTTTTCCTTCTTCGACCATATCCAAAAGCCATTGCTTGCGAAGATTAGCAGTGAAATATAGTTTTACAGGATTAATAATTAAAAAATAAAGTTTCTCTTTAACGAACTGCCAGTCAGTTAAAAACCTGTGAAGGAAAGGTAAAATTAAAAGTAGAAATGGCAAATGATACATGATTCGCCAGCGTTGATTTGCTAAAAGTTCCCCTTTTTCCTCAGATATTCTTCCGCTGCGATGCCAGTTCACCAGCATTTCCAAAATTTTAGCATGTACAGCTTTTTTAAAATATTGGAAGTTAGTCAATAGGCTTACATAATGCTTGCGCCAGTCCTGATGACACCATAATTTTCGCACTGCCCTGCCAAGAATTGGAATAATGCCGATCAAAAAGAATATAAAGGTTTTGAGTTTGCTTGCCCGCAGTTTTTCAAAACTCTTTTCGTCAATGATATTTTGTACCTTCCAGCCGATAGCAGCGCTATCGAAAATCGTCGACCAGAGTTTGCCGCTGGTAAAAAGCCTGCTGCCGTTATGCGAAACATCAGGAACAGAATTTCTATAAATATCTTCAGCCTCAACAAGCTGATTATATAAATCAGTCATATCGCTGAAATCGTCTTTATGATTATCTATGAATATTTTTAATTTATTTAAATCGCCTCTGTCGAATTGTACCCATGAACCTCTTTTAATGCCCTGCCCGATTAGTTTAAAATCGCCCGGACTCATTGGCAGCATCGGCAAAAGTACAAGCCCTGCCCTGAAATCAACGGCTGTCAAACCTTTATCAGGTTCAGAATTTGTTTCAAGTCTTTTCAAACAATTCGGCTGGCTCTTGGCAGTTGTCCATTCGTATTGTCTTGCGAATTCGTGCGCTCCCATTTCATGCAGCATATTCACAAATTCGTGCATAAAAACATATTTGCTGCGATATTCAGGCGAACCAATTTTGTCTTGGTCTACAACTAATTGCTTTTTCCATTTCCGCAGCAGGTCAATATGTTCGTCAACTTCCAGTCGCCATGTCCTGCCTTGTATCCATTCGCTTATTTCACCGCAACTTCCGATATTTTCGTCAATCAGCGTGCCGTAAATATTTACAACGCATTTTTCATTGCCGAATTTTATCTTTGCCGCTCTTCGTATGAACTTTTGCCAAAGCGCTCCTGCTTTGGCCGCTGCCGGATTTACCTGTAATTGAAAAGGCCCGCCAAAGCCGACCCAATAAAGCGCGTTACGGAATAATTTTGAAAATCCCGAAGGCGGTACCAGGATTTTCATTGCATAGCTGCTTCCGACCTGCAAATCATTGCACAATTGAGGCTTATCAAGTTCAAGAATTTTTACCTTATAAACCTGCCCTGCAAAACCCCCGCCAACAAATTTTTCGATTGATAATTTAAGTTGTAATTTCTGGCCGCTTCCTATCGGTTCGAAATCATAAACCAGCTCTGTCCCCGGCTCATAACGTGCGACAGTCTTCGGCCGATACAAGCCTAACTGCTCAATGCGCGTATTTAGTTTTGTGCAAAAATCTGAGGAATATTCCAAAGACATAAAATCCTTTTAGTTTATACAAGGGGATATGATACTTAATTGCTGAAAAAAATCAATCATGTACTTAATTGGAATTTGTACCTTGGTCATTGTTACTTTTTGGTTATTGTTTCTTGGTTATTGGTTCTTAATTTAATGACCCATTAATGCAAAGCGTACTAGATATGTTATAATGCAAACTACCGTCCCGGCCATAACACCCGCGACCAGATCATCAGCCAAAATGCCGAAACCGCCGCGAAGCTGTTCCATTTCTCTTATTGGCGAAGGTTTCCAAATATCAAAAACCCTGAAAAGAACAAAGGCCGCAATTGCGGGAGGCAAAACTAGTCCGCTCGTTACCGCAGCCGGAAAAAGCGCCACCGCCTGGCCTGCCAGCTCATCAATTACTACCCAGCCGGGATCCTTCGCTCCAAAGCGCTTGGCATAAAATACACACAAAACGCTCGAAATTATTATAGCCGCGATAAGAAAAACTACAGAAATCATCTGTACCGGCCAGAGAAAATGTATAGCCAGAAATGCTCCAAGCATTACCAGGCTGCCGAATGTGCCCGGAATTTTAGGCAAAAATCCTATGCCAAAACAGGAAAGTACGAGTTTTTGAAGCTTCATGCCTGATAGTATAATCCGCAAAATCAAAAATTTAAACAATAAAATAATGAAAAATGATTGACTTTGACTTAATTTATAGTTAATATTATTGCAACAATGTTGCAATATGAATATTGAAACTGTTTACAAAACGATTAAGTCAAAAGGCAAACGTCTTACAAAAACGCGTAAGGCTATCATTGAAATTCTGATTCAGTCTCCCTGCCTGCTTTCAACGCCCGATATAATCACAAAATTAAAGCTGCGAAAAATCCAGCCTGACCGCTCGACAATGTACCGCGAACTTATGTTTCTCGCTCAAAACAATATCATCATAAAAAATACTATCGCGCATAAGGATTTTTTTGAATTACCGACCGACCACCATCATCACCTTGTCTGCACAAGCTGCAACTTGATAAAAAAAGTTGTAATTGGCAAACATCTCCACAAACAGGAAAAGCAGCTCGAAAAAGAAAATGAATTCCTTATTACAAATCATTCCATTGAATTTTACGGTTTATGCCGAAATTGCAGGACGGAGCAATAATTATGAAAAAAACTGTTTTTTTCACTCTTATTGTTTTGATGCTTTTGGCCGCGATTTTCGCTTCTATAAAATATAACAAAAATCTCCACACTTCTGATGGAAAAATTACCGTAGTTACAACGCTTTTCCCATTATATGATTTCGCGAAACACATAGGCGGGGAAAAAGTCGATGTTTCGCTTCTTCTGCCTCCGGGCGTTGAACCGCATTCGTTCGAACCTACGCCGGGCGATATCGCCAGAATACATAAAGCGAATGTTTTTGTCTTCACGGGCGAATTCATGGAGCCATGGGCACATGAAATAATTAGCGGAATAGATAACAAAAATATCCTCATTGTTGACGCAAGCACCAACGTAAATCTTATCCCTGCCGCCCAACTTCATGAGCATGGCGAATCTGAAAAACACGAAAATCACCCTCATGAACTGACGCAAATGGATCCCCACATCTGGCTCGATTTCGATAACGATAAGATTATTATAGATAATATCACTTCTGCCCTTATAAAATCGGATTCAGAAAATTCCGAATATTATCAGCATAACGCAGATACATTAAAAAAAGAGATTGATGCCCTCGACAAGGCATACAAAGATCAGCTTGGAAATTGCATAACACGTACAATCGTCTTTGGCGGTCATTATGCGTTCGGATACATGGCAAATAAGTATAATTTGAATTATTTAGCTGCGCAAGGTCTTTCGCCTGATTCCGAACCAACGGCACAAGATTTAATCGATTTGGTCAAACAAATTAGAAATGATAATATTCATTACATATTCTTTGAAGAGTTGACCAGTCCCAAAATCGCTGAAACTCTCGCTAATGAAACGAATACTAAAATGCTTTTGCTTAACGCCGGCCATAATGTCAGCAGAGCGGATCTGGAAAATAATGTTTCTTTTATTTCAATTATGCGCAAAAACCTGGAAAATTTGAAAATCGGTCTTGAGTGCAAATAAAAAATGTCGATTATTAAAATTAACAATCTTTCAATATCATACAACTCGCATGAAGCAATAAAAGATGTTTCATTTGAAGTTGGGCAAGGCGATTTTATAGCAATCGTCGGCCCAAATGGTGCAGGTAAGACTACGCTTATAAAAGCAATCTTCGGCCTTGTAGGAATCAAATCAGGCAGTATAGAATTATTCGATATGCCTTCAAAAAGATTTACAAACTGGGGAAAAATCGGGTACCTGCCGCAGCAGTTTTCAGCAATTAATCCGCTTTTCCCGGCAACAGCGGAGGAAGTGATTGAACTGGGATTGCTTTCGCAGAAAAAAAATCCCAAAAGTATTACTCACAAAGATAAAAAGAAGGTCGACGAAATAGCTGAAAAGCTGAAAATAGGTAATTTAAAGAAACGGATGTTGAGCGAACTTTCCGGCGGACAGCAGCAGAAAGTATTTCTTGCCCGCTGTCTTGTTTCCAAGCCACAATTGCTTATCTTTGACGAGCCTTCTACAGCCCTGGATCCTGATTCGCGCGATTCGTTTTTTGAACTTATCAAACAATTGAATAAGCAGGAGAATATCGCGGTACTTCTGGTTACGCACGATGCGGGCTTTGTCGGAAAATATGCAGAGAAACTCCTCTACGTTGACAAAAAAATCGTATATTTCGGAAAATTTTCAGAGTTTTGCAAATCAAAAGAAATGCGTTTGTTCTTCGGCGAACATTATCAGCACATCGTCTGTCACCAGCATGACATTACAGATGGCGGCTAAACAGGATTTATATGGATATCTCATTTTTACAATATTCTTTTATTCAAAAAGCCTTTCTGGCAGGCTCTTTTATCGCGATTACCTGTGCGGCATTGGGAATTTTTCTGGTGTTGCGAAAAATGTCGCTTATAAGCGACGGCCTTTCGCACGTTAGTTTCGGCGCAATCGCTATAGGGCTTTTCTTCGATATTTATCCGTATTATGTCGCGGTTCCGCTGGTCATGGCGGCTTCATATTTGATTTTGAAAATAACCGAGAAAGCGAAAGTTTATGGAGACGCATCGATTGGAATTGTCTCGGCTGTCGGTATCGCCAGCGGAGTTATTATCGCAAGTCTGTCGAAAGGTTTTAATGTAGATTTGTTCGGCTATCTTTTCGGCAATATCCTCTCAATCCGCACGGTCGAAGTTATTTTGGCTGTGATACTTTCGCTTATCGTTCTTGTCATTCTTTACTATCATTATTGGGATCTGTTTTCCGCGACATTCGATATCGAATACGCACGCACAACGGGAATAAAAACAAATAAGATAAATGTCATCCTGACTTTATTGACATCCCTTGTGGTAGTACTGTCTGTTAAAGTTGTTGGAATTCTGCTGGTATCGGCTCTGATGATTCTACCGGCAGCGGCGGCACTTCAAATTGCGAAAGGTTTTCGCTCAGCGATTTTTATCGCGTGCGCCTTTTCGCTGCTCTCCGTTTTGAGCGGAATAACTTTTTCATTCTTCCTCGATAAACCCGCCGGTGCGACAATCGTAATGATCAACGCACTGTTTTTCGCTCTGGCTCTGCTTTATAAAAAAATCGCTTAATCCAATATCGCGCAATAGAAAAATTGCGCAAAAATTATTTTTAAAAAAAAATTATCCGTAAAAAACACGAGATTCTTCACTTCGCTACGCTCCATTCAGAATGACAGGTTTAAAACTGCGCAAGATGGGGCTATATAGGGGGAGACATATAAATTTAAGGTTTAAAAGAGCGCAAGAAAATTTGCGCAGGGAAAAATCCCCATGTAATATTTTGAAAATGCTACATACAAATTTGAAATGCTATCAAAATATTAAAAATGCTATTCAAATTTAGGGAATAGGGTATAGGGGACAGGATAAAGTTGCGCGGATTTAAAAACAGGCGAGAAAAAGTGTGAGAAAAGCGAAAAAAAGAATTAAAAAGTATAATTTTAGTGCGTGAAACCGGAAAAATAACGAAAAACGAAAACAAAAAATTGCGCAAATTTGCCACTGAGATATTAATTTTTTAGCCAGAGAACACAGAGATAATATTTTATTTTATCATCTCAAGACAGTATCTGTCTGTCATGCCGGAGACATAATCGCAGACTGTTCTTTCCAATCCGAATTCGGGTATCAAGTTTTGATAAAAATTCGGCATCAATTTCGGATTGTCTCTGAATTTGCAAAAAACTTTTGTCAGCCAGTCTTTGGCCTGCGAGCTAACCGCCTTTACAACAGGATTTTCATACATGTTTTTATGAAGAAAAATTTCAAGCTCACGCAATCCTTTTTCAGCTTCTTCGCTTATCGCGATAAGATTTTCACTTATTTCAAGAACCTGCGGCAAAGTCTTTATACCAGATTCTTCAATTTTATTTTTGCTGGTCTGAAGGCAATCGCCAACAAGCATATCAATTATCGTTTTAGCAATTCTTATATATTTAACAATGCCGCTGCCATGAACTTCTGCCTGGCATCTTTCAATGGCGCCCTGGCAAAGTTTTAGATTTTTGATCATTTCATAATTCAAAACTTTTGCGCGAAGCCCATCTTCAAGATCATGACAGTTATACGCGATTCTATCTGCGATATCAGCTATTTGCCCTTCAAGCGAACAGTTATTCTCGATGAATTTCCGGTTTGCAAGCGGATTATCAAAATGTGTTTTATGTTTTGCAAGTGCCAGTTTGGTTTCATACATAAGGTTCAAACCAACAAAATCGGGATATGGCCTTTCAATCAAATCCACTATTCGCATAGTTTGATAATTATGCTCAAAGCCGCCAAAATTTTTCATCAGTTCATTAAGTGCCGCCTCTCCGCTATGGCCGAACGGACTGTGGCCCAAATCGTGGGCAAGGCAGACGGCTTCAGTCAGCGCTTCATTTAAGCCCAGCACTTTCGCGATTGTTCTGCCTATTTGCGATACTTCGATACTATGTGTAAAGCGTGTTCTGTAATGGTCGTTGATTTGCGGCATGAAGACTTGTGTTTTGCCTTCAAGCCTGCGAAACGCGGATGTATGGATTATTCTGTCTCTGTCTCGCTCGAATGCTCCGCGGTATGCATGAGGAGGCTCGTTGAACTGCCTGCCTTTGCTGTTTGTTTCGCTAACTGCATAAGACTGAATGGTTTGTTCCATAATTTATCAGTACTATTTTTTATCACTGATTACGCTGATTTCACTGAATATAAAACAACTGGATTCCCGCTTTCGCGGGAATGACATTTTATTAAATTCCTGGAAGATTTTCTTTTGTGCTGATATCCTTCAATTGATCAAACAGTTCTCTCATTCCCTGGCTGATTACATCCGTACAGCAGCATACTTCCATGAAGTTCGTATCGCCATCCCAGCGGGGAACGATATGAATATGCAAATGGCCGGGCAGGCCTGCGCCGGCGCATCTTCCGAAATTCATACCGACATTGAAGCCATGCGGATTAACCGCATTTTTTAAAACCTTTTGACATGCTACGATTAACTTATTGATTTCCAGAAGCTCGGAATCATCTAATTCTTCCATCTCGGCTGCATGTTTAAGAGGTGCGATGAGCAAATGGCCGTTGTTATATGGGAAACGGTTGAACATCACGATTGCCGATTTTGTCCGCCAGAGCACAAAATTCTGGCTATCCTCTGCCGGGGTATTTACATTATGGCAGATAAAGCAATCGTGTTTTTCCGCCAATCCTTTGATATATTTCATCCTCCATGGGGCCCAGAGATTAAATCGTTTCAAGGACAACTCCAATATTAAAGTACAGCGTATAGCGAATGGCGTATAGCTCTAAATTATTCAGCGAGAGTCATGCTGATTTTTTGTTCGATTTTGATATTGGGCGTCAAATCATCGCTGCCAAGTCCGAATATGTTTGCGCTTACTTCGGCAACGTACTGCTGCGTATCGCTTATGATTCTTCCCTTATCAACATCGAAAAGCTGTTTGCCGTCGCCTTCGATTGATAATGCTTTATAACCCTGAAGAAAGCCGAACATGCCTTTCATCTGGAACGAACCTGAATAAGGTAATGTTACATCGGCAGGAGTTTTGCTAAGGCTGTATTTGCTTGTTATAACAGCCGCGTTTGCAGTGCCGGATTTTTCAATGCCCGCAAAACCATATTCAACATTTCTGCCGATTTTGGATACGTACGGCATTGGAACAAGCAATTTTGAATCCCATTTACTTTTCTTATCAACGCCTTTGGATGGTGTTTTGATAGTCGCAATCGAATCCCAGATATTCCATTGAGTCGCAACGAAATCCATTACCATATCCGGACTTTTAATTTTCCCGCGTTTGGATTCGCCGCCAAAAGCATTATCCGCGGCTTCTTTCGCTGTCTTTTCCAGTGACGAATAATCAACGATTTTGCCTGTTGGTGAAATTTTTAATGTGAATGTTTTGCCGGCCAGAGTTTCGGCTGCATCAGCTTTATCCTGCGCTCTGCCTGTACCTGTTCTTGTAACTTTCGCTGAAACGCAGGTAGCTTCGATAACAGAAACTCCGATGGGGTCTATAGAAACAGGTTTGTAGCTGATTTGCATTTCGAGTTTTTCCGATTGCACCTGCTCTTTGCCGTCCTGTTTGCCCTTGGAATATTTGCCACTCGGGTCGAGATTGACATACATCGATCTTTCGCTGACAAAATTATAAATAAGAGTTTGATTTGGCTCGAAATCCACACTCAAGAGCACCGGCTCTTTCAAGTCGCCGGCTTTTTGAACCTTCTGTTTTTGCTCACAGCCTGTGAAATAAAAAGCTGATACTGTAATTACCAAACCTGCAAGAATCCATTTCTTCATATTATTACCCGCTTTCAATCCGTTATTTTTTTAGTTAAAATTAAAATACAGTTTTAATCAACTCGCTCGATACTGTATTTATATGTGAAGCCCATTGTAAGCTGGTCCGGGCCTTTGTCGCTTTTCTGTTCTTCTGAAGATTCGGCTGCAACCCATTCGGCCTTCAATGTTTCATCATAGCTTTTTATTTGGCCGGTTGTGAGGTTAACGATCATTTTGCCGGTATAGTTATCTTTTTCATCGAACATTTGAGCGAACATTCCCATTCCGCCGGCGTCAGGTGCTGTGCCTTCGACTTTTTTGGAGCTTGGCACCGCGTTCATTTCGATAGTCGCGATAGTATTGCCGTTTTCTTCTTTAACATCTGTCAGAGTGTAAGTTTTTTCAAAGCTTATCGAACGCAGCATTCCAGCCGGCGATGCGACAACCGAACTCCATGTATCGCCCTTCTTGTATGTGCCTTTTGCATCCTGAAAAGCCATGACCTGATGTCTTCGTGCAATCTCTTCATCGCTAAGTAATCTTGCGGCAATTTTCTCATCTGCTCCGCCTTTAACCGCAGCTCTTGCGGCAGAAGCGTCAACTACTTCTACGCTGCCCTTCGGAGAAAACTTAATTTTATAGCTTGCGCCGATAAGTTGCATCAAAGGCGATGTTTTGTCTTTTTCGCTTTCACTATCGAACCCGATTTCCTTACCCTGCGAATCGGTTGATGTTTGTTTCAGCTGTTTGATTGTAATATTGGCGACAGCGTTGCCCTGTGCGTCGACTGATTCGATTTGCTGTGTGAATACCATTACGATATCGCCGCCGGTATGACGTTCTTTTGTCTTGTTAATTGAAGGCTGAATGAATTGATAATCTTTGCTTTGTCCGGTTACAACTTTATAAGTTGTTACGCTTTTATCGGCAGGCACAAGTTTCATTTCCGCATTCTGTCCGCATCCCGCCATTATCATTAATGCTATTGCGCTGACAAATATTAACTTGCAAAGTAATCCAGATTTCATTGCTTTCTCCTAAAATCATTATGAGTAAATAGTTAATCCGTTATTCTACAAAGCAGAGATTATAACAAGTATAATTTTTTGAGCAAATTTTTTTGAAAAAAATAAATTTTCTTCTATATGGGTTTATTTATCGTAAATATTTCGTATAATATTCTGTTTATCAGCCGTCTGGATGGCGGCTTTAATTAACATAAGTTATTTAGGAGCAAATACCTATGAAAAGTGATGCCGTCAAAAAGGGCTTTCAACATGCCCCCCACCGAGCCCTGCTTAGAGCCTGCGGTCTGAAGGATTCCGACATTAATAAACCATTTATCGGCATAGCGAACAGCTTTTGTGAAGTTGTTCCCGGCCATAAACACCTTAATATTGTCGCCCAAAAGGTGAAGGATGCTGTTCGTGCGGCGGGCGGCGTTCCTTTCGAATTCAACACAATCGCCATCTGCGACGGTATCGCGATGGGACATACGGGTATGAAATATTCGCTCGCCTCGCGCGAGATTATAGCCGATGCGGTCGAATCGATGGTTCGTGCGCATTGTTTCGATGGGCTTATCTGCATCCCGAATTGCGACAAAATCGTTCCGGGAATGCTCATGGCATCGGTACGAGTAAATGTTCCGACAATTTTCGTATCGGGCGGCCCAATGGCGGCAGGCAAAGACAAAGACGGCAAAGCTGTCGATTTGATTTCCATTTTCGAAGGTGTTGCCTCATATAAAGCGGGCAAAATCAATGAAAAGAAACTGCACGAACTGGAATGTTCAGGCTGTCCATCGGTTGGCAGTTGTTCAGGTATGTTCACGGCAAACAGTATGAATTGTCTTTGCGAGGCTATCGGTATGGCACTGCCGGGCAACGGTACAATTCTTGCCATCGACCCGAAAAGAGACGAACTCTATAAAGCGGCAGGTAAACAAATTCTGCAATTAATCAAAAAAGATATCAAACCGCTCGATATCATTACTCCGAAATCGCTCGATAACGCTTTCGTTCTCGATATGGCAATGGGCGGCTCGACAAATACGGTTCTGCATTCACTTGCTATCGCAAATGAAGCGGAAATTAAATATGACCTGCAGCGCATAAATAAAATCAGCGAAAAATGCCCCAACATCTGCAAAGTTTCGCCTTCGAGCCATTGGCATGTTGAAGACGTAAACGCGGCAGGCGGCGTTAGCGCAATCCTGAAAGAAATAAGCAGGCTCAAGGGCATGCTCAATCTCGATTGCATTACAGTTACCGGCAAAACGCTCGGCCAGAATATCGCAAAAGCGAAAATCAAAAATTACGATTGCATTCACAAAATTGAAAATGCGTATTCGAAAACCGGCGGCCTCTCAATTCTCAAAGGTAATCTCGCTCCAAACGGATGCGTCGTCAAGACCGCGGGTGTTGCTCCGCAAATGCTTAAACATACCGGCCCGGCAACGATTTTCGAAAGCCAGGAAGATGCATGCGATGGCATTCTCGCCGGCAAAGTCAAGCCAGGCGATGTTGTCATTATCAGAAATGAAGGCCCCAAAGGCGGCCCGGGTATGCAGGAAATGCTTAGCCCCACAAGCTACATCATGGGCGCAGGTCTTGGCGAATCGGTTGCGCTTATCACGGACGGCAGATTCAGCGGCGGAACTCGCGGCGCTTGTATTGGGCATGTCAGCCCTGAAGCTTCAGTCGGCGGCCCGATTGGCTTGCTGAAAAAAGGTGACGTTATCGAAATCGATATTCCCGCGAAGAAAATTTCTGTAAAACTTTCAAATGCGGAACTCGCAAAACGCAGGAAAAAATTTGTTGCTCCAAAACCCAAAATTACCAAAGGTTCACTGGCGAAGTATGCCGCGATGGCTACCAGCGCCGACACCGGCGGTATTTTGAAGTGGTAAAAATATAAACAGTGTAAATCCGTGTTAATCCGTGTCTAAACAACGGTGTTAATCTGTGTCGAAAAATAAATGGTATATTAATGGTCTTCACTTTCAGTGCCGGCAATGCGGCAATTGCTGCTCGGGGCCTGAAGAAGGCGTTATATGGATAACGAAGCAGGAAATTGAAAAGCTTGCCGAGCATTTGAATATGACTCCGGCAGAGCTTCACAAAAAATATCTGCGGCGTATCGGTCTGCGAATTTCCATTAAAGAAGATTCACGAACCAAGGACTGCATTTTCCTGACAACTGTTAACGGCATGAAAGGATGCTCGATTTATAATTTCCGGCCGACGCAATGCCGAACATGGCCGTTCTGGTCGTACAATCTGCATACGCCCGACGACTGGAACATAGCAGCCCAGAAATGCCCCGGCCTGAACAAAGGCAGACTATATACAATCGATGAAATCGAAAAACTCAAAAACCAGAAATAATACATTAGCCCCCGGACCTGTGCCGGGGGTTCAGAGTATAATTTGTGCACAAGTCAAACAAATTTATTCCTGGCTCGATTCACAGATAAAACTTCTCAATTGCGATTGCTCCGCTTGCGGAAAATGCTGCGATTTCGAATCGTTTGGACATAGGCTTTTAGTATCCTCTCCAGAACTTCTGTATTTTTCTGAAAATCTGAAACCTCTGCTAAAAATGCAAACGAGCCGCTGCCCTTATCAACAGGAAAACAAATGCACGGCACGCGAATTTCGTTTCGCAGGATGCAGGATCTTCTTCTGCAAAGGCGACATCGAAAAACAAAGCGATTTATATGAAGAAGTATTAAATAAGTTTAAAGCGTTATGCAACAAATATAATTTTCCATACAGTTACGTGGAACTTTCAAAAGCTTTAAATGAATGTGCGGATAAATGATCATTTTCCTCATACAGGTGATTTTGATTTCATTATCCGGCGTTCTTGCGCCCGGGCCTGTGATGGCGGCGACAATTGCAGCGGGAACAAAATCAAAACACGCCGGGCTTTTTGTTTCGCTTGGTCATTCGGCGATAGAACTGCCGCTGCTTGCGGCAATCGCGTTGGGCATTGGTTTTATATTTGAGTACCCCGCTGCGAAAATCGGCATTGGACTTATCGGCGGATTGTATCTGCTATGGATGGGCTGGCAAATGCTCAAGGAATATAAAAATTATCATGAAACAAAATCAGCTTCTAATTCCGCCCGCCCTTTCATGACCGGCTTTGTCCTTTCGGCAACTAATCCCTATTTCATTTTATGGTGGGCGACAGTTGGCCTGAATCTGGCTAAAGATGCTGCAAACCTTGGAATATTGGCAATTATCCTTTTCGCGATTGTTCATTCGCTTTGCGATTTATTCTGGCTGGAATTCATTTCATTGGCAAGCTACAAAGGTTCACGATTATTAAATGGGAAAAATCAGAAGAGAATTCTCGTTGCCTGTGCGGCTGCTATAATATTTTTCGGTTTCTATTTCATTTATAAAAGCGTTATTACTCTATAAATATAAAATCTTAAATTTTAAATATTAATTTTCTTTCTCACCACATGGGCCTTAATGCTTCATGAACAATTTTCCATATTTCCCCGGCATCGGCTGCATCCAACATTTTCCTGCGGGTTTCCTCATCGCTCATCATCGTAGCGATAAGTCCGAGTATCTGCACCTGCCAATCGTCTTTGCCGTCAGGCGTTATCGTCAGAAAAATAAAACGGACAGGCTTGCCATCGGGCGAATCCCATTCGATTCCGGAAAGTGATCTGCCGATAACCACAAGCGGTTTTTTCACAAGGTCAGTTCTCGCGTGCGGAACGGCAATACCTTCTTCCATTGCGGTTCCTCTTGCACGCTCACGTTCAAGTACCGCATCCTTCAATTGCTGTACCTTTTCTATATTTTCATGTTCTGCCGCCAACTCCACAAGTTGTTCGATTGCATCCTCCCTGCTTGCGCCTCGAATCGCAGGAATAATCGCCTTACGTGAAAAAAATTCCAGAATACTGATTTTTCTCCGTTTCAGCAGCAAACAGCCGAACCAAGGCCGCAATAGTATCGACGAAAACACCACACCAAATCCATCTAAAAAAAATATAATTAGACTTCAATATTAAATATTAAATCGTCAGTCGCCTATCATGGTTTTGCCTATAAGATTTAAATCCAAAAGCCTAAAAAAAATGGCTTTCCTTTTTTGAAAGAAAGCCATTCAATTTTCAATATTAAATATTAAATTTTAAATACTAAATGCTATTCGCATCCTTCGGTTCGTTCGCATCCGCCGGCTTCTCAACAGGAATATCTTCGATTAATTCGGACATTGGTTTTGTAAGATTTGTGCCCATATACGAGGGAACCTTATAAACCCAGCCTTCGGTAGTATCGGCAAGTTTCTGTGCGTTTTCGTGTGCGAGCAGTTTAGCTTCCTTCTTTTTCAAAGCTTCCTCCGACTCAACGCCCTGTTCTTTCGTTACCTGCGTCTTATCGGTGAATTCCGCTTTGCATTTGATATATGTATCTTCGCCTTTCTTTGCGATTTCAAGATTAATAAGAGTCGAATCCTTCATTTTCAAATTAAACTTGCGGTCGAAAACAAGATCTTTCGCTTTCTCTTCATCCATCACATCATCGAATCGCAAACTGGAAAGAGCGCCAAGCACCTGCTGGCATTCGCTGTCTTTCTGCTTTTTACCAGCCGGCAATTCTTTTAATTTCACGATAGCACCATTTGCATCGGAAGTAAGCGAATAAAAATCGTTGGGTCCTGCAACTGTAACCCAGTCAACATTTTCTTTCTTGATATAAATCAAATCCTGGTTTGTATACTCTACCGCATTGCTCTGTATCCAGGGCACATCGGCCAGTACATAAACTTTCTTATCGTTAACAAGTTTGCCGTAAGCAAGATTGCCTTTGCCAGATTCGACATCTTTACCGATAATAAAACCGGTAATAAGTTTTCCGTTTGCATCGAAAAATTCGATATGTCCCTGCGAATTCTGATCTGTAAGGCCGAGATCCTGGTAATTTTTTTCGTCTTCAGTATAGAATTCAACGGTTTTGATATCCATTGCAGAAGTGAAAAGATTATTCACAACTTTCATCGCGGCTGGATAATCGTCCTTTTCCTCGATTGCAAACTCATCTTCATCGCGATTAAGCGTAACAGTATTGCCGCCCTGCTTTACGGTAATTTTATGAACACTTGCCGGGTCAAGTCCCTGAAGAACAAGAGCACCCATGCTTGGGGTTACAGGTTTGCTTTTGTTCGCGTATCTTGAAACAGCCAAGGCGAGAACAATTGAAATAACCGCCAAAATTCCCAAAACTGAAAGTTTTTTATCACTCATTTATATACTCCATTTTCAAATCTTCCGTATTCTGTCTTCTGTATTCTGAATTCTGTATTCTATTTATGCATCGCTTGCATGGCTGATATACTTGCGTTTCCTTGTGCCTCTGTAAATACCCAGCACAATCGCAATACCCAGAATAACCGCAGGTGCCGCGAGCATATTGAAATTCCTCAATTTATTGCCGAGCTGCTCTTTCTGCTGCATTTTGATTTTCTTAATTTCCTGCAATTCTTTTTTCTGTTCGAGAATATTCAGTTCAAGCTGTTTTTTCTTTTGCAGGATTTCGCTGCCGATAAGTTCTTCCTTGCCCTGCTGCGCGGAGCTCAAAATCGCCTTGAGATCATTTTCAAAACCTTCGATCTTCGCATTAATGCTGTTTTCTTTTTCAGCGCTTTGCGCGTCCGCTTTGGCTTCGATTTCATCGACAACAAGGAACGGCCGTTTAAAATTGCCTCTCGACCTGATTGAAATTAATTCGCTCGAACCGCTCAAATCATCGATTGTATTCAGCAGCAAGTTGCTGTTATCGCCGACAACCATAGTACCGAAAAATGAGCTTCTGTACGCCAGTATATCGCTCATGAAATCTACATCCGAGAAAACCGCAACCGCACAATTATTGGCTGCCTGCGTAACGCCGCCAATGTGATTTACCTTCTTTGGCCCATTCGGGTCGTTGGCGTCTGCCGGCACATCTGTTTCAATATCGATGCCTTTTGGAAATGCGCTCTTGAATTTACCGGTTACCAGATAGCCCATTTTCACCGGCTGCGTTCCATCCGTAAATTTTTTCAACAGCGTAGACATATCAGGCGTCATCAGTTCATATTGGTTGCTCACAGTCCAGCTATTGCCGCGTGATGTCGTCATGACCAGAGGCGTTCTCTCAAGATTGATTTCCTTCTTTTCATCATCGCTCATTGTTATCTCGTTGAGCACACCGCTGAAAAGAAAATCAACCTGATTCAGTTCCGCTGAAATTGCGACATTTTTATTAAAGCATTCCGCATTTGTTTGCAGATAACCGATAACTTTCTGCGGCCGTTCGCCCTGCCTCAAAGAAGCTTCAACCGCAAGAGTCCTGTCGCCTGCGAAAGTATTTTTCGGCATTTCCAATCCCCATCGAACCATCAGCTTATCAAGCGACGACGATGGATCGTGCTGCACCTGGTATTGCATCATCTGCTGCGCCGGCATATCAACCACGCAATAAGGATCAACCGCTACAATAGTACGGCCGCCTTTAACTACAAACTGATCAATCGCAAACTGTGCCGTCTCGGGCAAATCTTTGGGATGAACCACAATCAGCAAATCAACATCTTCAATTTTATTAACATCAGTTGGAATATTCTTCACTTCATATTGCTGCTTTAACTGCTGCACGATACCCCATGCCTGCTTTGGCTGCTGCCCCTGCATCTGCATCATTCGTGCCATATAAGGCGTTACATCGTCGCCAACCACCGGCAGCGAACTCATGATGCCAATCGTTTTTTTCTGACGTGTGATGGCGTTATCAATCAAATAACTTACATCATATTCGATAAAATTCTGCCGATTGGGCGAGAATACCGGTATAGATTTTTCAACGCCAAATTGCGTCTGCACAACAAGACCAAAGAAGAAATTTTCCTCTTCGGTTATTGGAAATTTTTTCAAGCCGTATCTGATCGCCGCGACTTCATCATCTGAATAAGGCCTTGGGTCAATTATTTCAAGCTGAACCATGCCCTTGCCCGCCGCTTCGTATTCTTCCAAAAGCGATTTTACAAATTCATAATAATTATTGAAATATCGAATCTGGTCAGGGCCTTTCATTGCCGCGGTCTTGCTGTAATAAAGTTTCATCTTTATCGGCTGATTCAATTTCGCAAGAATCGCCTTTGTACCGTTTGACAAACTGTAAATCTTCTGCTCTGTTACGTCAGCCTTGATATTTTTGCAGACATTCTGACAAATACCTATAAAACTGAAAGTAATAATCAAAACAAATAAAACGCCGACATAACGCTTAACAGTTTTATTTTCGTCAAGAGCTACGATACAAGCGCCAATCCAGCCTGCGATGAGTATTACGAAATACGCGATATCCTTAAATTGAAGCACACCCATTTGAATGGAATCAAAATGTTCCTGAAAACTCATTTTGGAAATTGCCGTTACCGCGCCGGTTGGGAGGAATGTTGAAAGATAATTCATTGTCGTAGGCATTCCCGCGAAAACTAAAATCGCGCATGCTACGACTGAAAGCACAAAACTAATAACCTGGTTATTGCTGATGGCCGAGAAGAAACAGCCAACAGCCAAAAATCCGCCTGCCATCAAAACAGCCGCAAGATAACCAACAATAATCAAACCAACATCAGGATTGCCCAGATAACAAACGGTAATAACCATTGGGAAAGTAAGCGCAAGAGCGACAATCAAAAACGCCCATGCCGCCATGAATTTGCCAAGTGCCGCCTGCTTAATCGTTATCGGCAGCGTAAAGAGCAGCTCGATTGAACCGGTCTTTTTCTCTTCTGCCCAAAGTCTCATCGCCGCAGCCGGTACCAAAAACACGAACAGCAGCGGAAGGTTGAGGAAGAACGCCGACATATCCGCCTGCCTTGCGTCGAAGAATCCGCCCTTGAACGTCAGGTATGCCGAGAAGAACAGGAACACTACGAGGAACACGTACGCCAATGGCGTCGCGAAATACGATTTGAATTCCCTTTTAAATACTGCCCAAAAACCCTTCATATTATTTTCCTTATCACAGTGTCATTCCCGCGAAAGCGGGAATCCAATCCATATTTGATTTTTGATTTTTGTTATGCGACTTTCGTTATCTTACGGAAAACCTCGTCTAAAGTCCCTTTATATTCTTCTTTCAACTGCGTTGGAGTTGAATTAGCGAGTATCTTTCCTTTCGCGATAATAATCGCTCTGTCGCAAACCGCTTCGACTTCTTCGAGAATATGCGTTGAAACGACTATGCATTTTTCCTTTGCCATTTTGGAAATTAATTGGCGGACTTCATGTTTTTGATTTGGATCAAGACCGTCTGTCGGCTCATCGAGTATCAGGACCGGCGGATTATGAATAAGAGCCTGTGCAAGCCCTACTCTGCGTTTATAACCTTTGGAAAGTGTTTCGATTGTCTGATGATAAACAGATTCGATATGACACATCGCGACTGTTTTATCCAAAGCTTCAGCCCGATTTTTGCCCTGCAATCCTCTCGCGTCGCAAATAAAATTCAGAAACGCTCCAACTGCCATATCGCCATAGCCCGGCACATTCTCCGCCAGGTATCCTATATTCTGCCGGACAGCTATGGGATTCTTGATAATATCGAATCCGCAAATTTCAGCAGTTCCGCTGTCAGGAGGGATAAAACAGGACAGCATTCGCATTACTGTACTTTTGCCGGCCCCATTTGGCCCCAGGAATCCGAGCACCTGTCCTTTTTCAACATCGAATGACACACCGTCAACAGCTACGATAGGCCCAAACGCTTTGCGTAAATTCTTGATTTTTATCATTTTACATTCCCGCTTTTAAAAATTTTAATTCAAAAATTTCTTTGTGTCTTTGTGCCTTAGTGGCTAGAAATAAGGATTATATAAAGCAAAATCTTATCGTCAAGTACGATAATCTTGTATTTTGGGTTCATTCCTAAATCTTATCATTTGATAATTCTAATATTTCTGATAAAATGGAACCATATTATTGAAAGGATTCAAATAATGAAAAACATAATCAGCATTTTAATAATCAGCGTTTCAATTTCATTCCTCACCGGCTGCGGCTCAAATGTAAAAAAGATGACAGTGAGCGATATGTCTCTCGAAAACAAGCATCCATATTCGGTTCAGCTTGAAACAACAGGCTGGGAGAAAATAGATAAACTGCAAACCTCCGGCCTGACAAACGAGCGATACAGCAAGTCTCTGGCAAATTCGATAAATAACACGGGCTTATTTAAGGAAGTGCTCGCGGACAATGCGAATTATAAACTAAAAGTTGAAGTCGTACAGCATGTGCTCCCCGGCCACATAGGCGATTTTGTATTAAAAGCTTCAACTAAATGGCAGCTCACAGATTCGCAGAATAAAGTTGTGTGGACCCAAACCATCGACTCTGCATATACAAGCAAACTGATTGATGAAGTAACAACTTTCGACAGGCTGCAAAAAGCAAATGAAAATCTCATCAAGCTCAACATCGAAGAAGGCATAAAAAGACTATCACAATATAAATTATAAGATTGTTTAGCCTCGCCATCGCCATGGCGAGGTTTGTTCACAATCATGAATTTCTTTAACGGCGACCGCATCTAAATTCTTGCAGGTAGATCCCTCTCTGTCATTATCCGCAACCGAACAACGACATCCGAAACGAGCCTCGCAACCGCAAACCGTTCGACGAAAATTAGTGTCCATTCGCGTTCATTCGCGGTTAAATTAATCCGTGTCCATCCATGAAATCGGTTCACTTTCCAACCACTTTTCATCGCTTTCTGGCTACTTTTTAACCACTTTGTGACGCATTTTGAACACTTTTGGACGCTTTTTAAACACTTTTTTTCACTTTTTTCACACTTTTTCGTGTCATTTTGAATCACTTTTTTTAAAGAACGCGCTAGTTTTACCTTGCGCATTTTTGCCTTGTGCCTTAGGACTTATGCCTTGTGTCTTGTGCCCTTTTCTGGTATTATCTCGCCGGTTAAAAAACATGAATGTAACGGAAAAAATGGCGAAAAAGACAACATCACAATGGGACGGCTTTAGTTTAAAGCCCAGGAAAGAAATGCCGGCAGGACTCTGGATTAAATGTCCAAACTGCTCGAAAATGCTTTTCAAGAAAGCAGTTACGGAAAATCAGGACATCTGTCCGGAGTGCAATTATCATTTCCGCATCGGTGCAAAAGAACGTATCGCCTATCTTGCCGATGAAGGCTCATTTGAGGAATTTTTGACCCAGATGGTTACATCAGACCCGCTGAATTTCACTTTCCGCGGCACTACATACAAAGAACGCGCAAAAGCCTCTGAAAAAACCGCAGCCGGTAAGGAAGCAATGCTGGTCGGCAAGGCCTTTGTTAAAGGCCGCCCGGTAATGCTGGCTGTTATGGATTTTAACTATCTTGGCGGCTCAATGGGTGCCGTTGTAGGCGAAAAACTCTGCTGCGCAATCGAAAAGGCAATCGAAGAAAAGCTCCCGTTAATCGTCGTAAGTTCAACCGGCGGTGCCAGAATGCACGAAGGCGTTGTCTCGCTTGCACAAATGGCCAAAACCAGTGCTGCCCTTGCGAAATTCGACGACCACGGCGGCCTGTTCATCTCTCTTTTAACAGACCCCACAACCGGCGGCGTGACCGCAAGTTTCGCTATGCTCGGCGATATAATCATAGCTGAACCGGGCGCTTTAATCGGTTTTGCTGGCCCAAGAACGATTTATGAAACAATCAAAGTCGAACTGCCCAAAGGCTTCCAAAGAGCGGAATTCCTTTTAGAGCATGGTTTTGTAGATATGATTGTCCATCGCAAGGATTTGAGAAGCGAAATCGCCCGCCTTATCGACTATTGCGGCAAGAAATGACACGGATTAACGCTGTTTTTAAGACACGGATTTACACCGATTAACACGGCATTTATTAAAAAACACGCTTTTCAAACCCTTATTTTCTGCGTATAATCCTTAATCTTATGAACTATTTCCGTGAAAATATAGAGAAAATGACCGGCTATGAGCCTGGCTTTCAGCCGGCAAATCCTGATGCCGTTAAGCTTAATACCAATGAAAATCCGTATCCCCCTAGCCCTAAAGTACTTGAGGCGATAAGGAATTTGCTGCCCAATCAGATACGCAAATATCCGCAGGCAATGGGCGATACGTTCAGACAGGCAGCGGCAAAACTGCTGGATGTCAAACCTGAAAATATCATCTGCACCAATGGCGGAGATGATTTATTGAATATGGCAATTCGCGCAATTTGCGATGAGAACCGGCCCCTTGCGTATCCGACTCCGACATATTCGCTTTATCCCGAATTGGCAAAGATACAGAATTGCCCCGCGGTTGAAATACCATTCGATAAGGAATTCAATCTTCCGCCAAAACTTGCTGCAACAGAGGCTGCTTTAACGATTGTGTGCAATCCAAACGCACCAAGCGGAACCTATATCCCATGCCGGGAACTGCGTCAACTTGCCCAGGAAATCAAAGGTGTGCTTTTGATCGATGAGGCGTATGTCGATTTCGCCGAAACAAATTGTTTGGAACTTGCAAAAAATCTTGAGAATGTAATCATACTGCGTTCTATGAGCAAAGGCTATTCGCTGGCTGGTTTGCGTTTCGGTTTCGGTATCGCAAATGAGAATCTGATTAAAGGTTTGATGAAAGTCAAAGATTCATATAATGTCGATGCCCTTGCGATTGCGGCGGCAACGGCGGCAATCGAAGACCAGCAGTATCACAAAGCAAACGTTCACCAAATTAAAATTCAGCGCAAGTTTCTTACAGAAAAACTTATCGAACTTGGCTTTGATGTACCGCAAAGCCAGACGAATTTCGTCTTCGCAAAGCCATTAAAAATCAAAGCAATGGATGTTTATGAAGAGCTTAAGAAACGCGATATATACGTGCGTTATTGGGCTTATCCTGACATTAAAGATAAACTGCGAATTACGGTCGGTACCCCGAAAGAAAATGAAAAATTACTAAACGCATTGGAGGCAATTATTAATCATGGCTGACAGGAAAGCGAAAATTTCGCGCAAGACAAAAGAAACGGATATCAACCTCCAAATTAACATTGATGGCGAGGGAAAATACGATCTGAACACCGGCATCGGTTTCCTCGACCACATGCTCTCGCACTTGAGCAAGCACAGCAAAATCGATATAACGCTCAAAGCCAAAGGCGATTTGGAAGTCGACCAGCATCATACTGTCGAAGATGTCGCGATATGTCTTGGCGAAGCTTTGGTTCAGGCGCTGGAAGATAAAAAAGGTATCGCCCGTTACGGCAACAGCACAGTCCCGATGGAAGACGCTCTGGCAAGTGTCGCAACTGATTTATCCGGCAGACCATATTGCGTTTACAACGTAACTTACCGAACTGAAAAGATTGGCGATTTCGATGTAGAATGTGTCGAAGAATTGCTGCGGAGTTTCGCGAATGCCGGCAAGTTTAATCTGCATATTTCCGTTCCGCACGGCACTAACAGCCATCATATAGCCGAAGCGATTTTTAAAGCACTTGGCCAGGCACTGGGCCAGGCCGTTAAAATTGTCGGCAAAGATATACCCAGCACAAAAGGTTCATTGTGATTAGCGATTTAAATTACGAATACAGAACAGGAATTGGCACAGACATCCACAAGCTTGTTGAAGGCAGAGTGCTGAAGCTCGGCGGCATCGCGATTCCGTTCGATAAAGGTTTGCTTGCGCACAGCGACGGCGATGTTGTCCTGCATGCATTGATGGATGCGGTTATCGGCGCAGCGGGCATGGGCGATATTGGAATGTTATTTCCTGATACCGACCCGCAATTTAAGAACATCGACAGCAAAGACCTTGTTTTGAAAGTGCGAGATTTTATTACATCCAAAAACTGGGAAGTCGTTAATATCGATATTATCGTTAATGCTGAAGAACCAAAACTTGGGCCTTTTAAAATGCAGATGAAAAGATGTATCGCTGATTTGATGAGCACAGATTTTATCAATGTTAATGTCAAAGCGAAAACAAACGAAGGCATGGGCGAAGTAGGTACAGGGCTTGCGATTTCCGCAATAGCAAACGTCTTACTTAGACGAAGACTAAAAAGAACATTATAATTTAATCACTGATTACACAGATTTTACTGATTTATTTTTTAATCATAAAAATCAGCGAAATCAGCGATTTAAACAGGAAACAAAATGAATTTAAAACTTTATAACACATTAACAAGACGAGTTGAAGAATTCGTTCCGATGCAGCCGGGCAAAGTCGGCATGTATAGTTGCGGGCCGACGGTTTATTCGCATCCGCATATTGGCAATTTCCGTAGTTTTCTTGTCGCTGACCTGCTCAAGCGGTTCCTTGAGTTCAAAGGTTACAGTGTAACGCACATTATGAATATCACAGATGTCGGCCATTTGGTCGATGATGCCGATCAGGGTGCGGATAAACTGGAAGAGGCGGCCAGAAAGCAGAAGAAAAATCCGCTGGAAATTGCGCAATTTTATACCGATTCATTCATGCAGGCGAGCAAAATGCTCAACATCAAGCCCGCAAGTCGATATCCAAAAGCAACCGAGCACATCAGCGAAATGATAGCAATGGTTCAAAAGCTGATAGATAATGGGTTCGGTTATGTCGTTGGCCATAATGTTTATTACGATGTAACCAAATTCGCAGATTACGGCAGGCTTTCAGGCAATACGCTTGAGAGTGTTAACGCAGGGGCAAGGATTGAGGTAAACGAAGAAAAGAAAAATCCGCAGGATTTTGCACTTTGGAAACACGACCCGCATCATCTTCAGCAATGGGACAGTCCCTGGGGCAAAGGTTTCCCCGGCTGGCATATCGAATGCTCGGCCATGAGTTCAAAATATCTTGGCGATGAATTTGATATTCACACCGGCGGGGAAGATAATATCTTCCCCCACCACGAATGCGAAATTGCGCAATCTGAAGGTGCAAGCGGCAAAAAATTCGTCCACTACTGGCTCCATACAAGATTCCTGATGTTTGACGGCGAAAAAATGTCAAAGTCAAAGGGCAACCTTTACACAATTCAGGAGCTTGTCGAAAAAGGATTCAAAAAGAACGCGATAAGATACTCGCTTATCTCTTCGCATTACAGGCAGAATTATAATTTCACGTTCGATGGCTTAAAAGCCGCCGAGCAGGCGATTGATAAGATTCAGCAATGTGCTTTAAGACTTGCGGAATTGAAAAAAAATGCGCAAGTTGGCCAAATCCGTCAGCAGATTAAAGATTTATCAGCAAACTGCCTCAAAGAATTCGATGAGGCTCTTTCTGACGATTTAAACGTCTCAAAAGCATTGGCGGTTGTCTTTGATTTCATTCGCGAAGCAAATAAAGCGCAAGATGCTAACTCGCTGGAAGCTTCTGCCCTGCTTGATACGATAAATAAGCTCGATTCAGTGCTGGGCGTTCTTGAAGCCGGTGGCGAGACTGAAATACCAGCTAATATTGTAGAACTTGCGGAAAAACGCAAAGCCGCAAAACTTGCAAAAGATTGGAAAGCAGCAGACGCTGTCCGAGCCGAATTAACCGCTTTAGGCTGGACAGTCGCGGATACTCCCGGCGGAGGATACAAGCTGAAAAAAGCAGGAGAATAACAGGGATGATTCCCATTAGAATCCTAAAATGGATGTAGGTTTGAAAGATTTTAAATGGATAGAATCAATTTTAAAATTTCACAGGATTGAATAATTTAAGGATTCTAACGGGATGATTATTCTCGGCATAGACCCGGGTTTGCATATTTGTGGATATGCAGTTATCGATATTGATAAAAACAGCATGAAATTGCTTGAGGCGGGTGTCTGCCGGACGAATACTAAGCTGGTTATTGAGAAAAGGCTTGTACAAATTGCGCAAGATATAAATTCGCTCCTGGAAAAGTTCAATCCGCAATATATGTCTGTCGAAGAATTATATTCGCATTATGCCCATCCCAAAACTGCAATCTTGATGGGACACGCAAGAGGTGTTATACTTGCTTCGGCGTGCAAAAACGGCACAAACGTGCGCAGTTTTGCAGCGACAAGAATTAAAAAATCGCTGACTGGAAATGGAAGAGCATCCAAACTCCAGATGCAAAGCAGTATTAAAAGCATGCTGGGCCTGGCGAAAATACCAGAGCCTGCGGATGTGGCCGATGCTATCGCGGCGGCTCTTTGCTGTGCGAATAGTCTTTGATGCGAGATAAAAGAAAGTTTTTCGCCTAATGTAGGGGCGAACCCGTGTGTTCGTCCCGGGCAGACACATGGGTCTGCCCCTACAAATTACAAAAAAAGGATTTTTATGAAAAAACAAATAAATAAAAATGCAGGTTTTTCGACAACGGCGGTTCATGCCGGCGAAATACGATATAACGAATATGGTTCTATAACTACTCCAATTGTTCAAACCTCGACTTTCATTTTTAGAAACACCGAAGAAATTAAACAACTTGCGCAAGGTGTTAAAGACCGATTCGAATACGGCAGATACGGCCATCCTACACAAGTCGCCGCAGAACGAAAACTTGCGGCTCTTGAAAATGCGGAAGATGCTGTTTTGTTTTCAACCGGAATGAGCGCGATAACAACTACGCTTTTCGCCCTGCTCAAATCCGGCGACCATATTATCCTCACAGACGATGCCTATAAACGCACATTGGATTTTGCGCTGAAATGCCTGGAGAGATTCAATATCGAATGTACGGTTGTCAAGATGGGCGATTACGACGCGATAAAAAAAGCGATAAGACCAACGACAAAAATTTTCTTCTCGGAATCACCAACGAATCCATATTTAAATATCATGGATTTGGATCGCCTGATGAAAATTTTCAAGAAAAGCGGAATACTGGTAATTTCAGACAGTACGTTCGCTACGCCATACAATCAAAAGCCGTTGGAATGGGGTGTGGATTTAGTCATTCACAGCGCAACGAAATATCTCGGCGGGCATAACGACCTGCTTAGCGGTGTGGTACTTGGACGAAAGGAATTGACTAGCAGCATTCGCGATTATTTGAAAATCACAGGCGGCTGCATCGACCCGCATTCATCATATTTTCTGATTCGCGGTCTGAAAACATTTGAGCTGCGTATGCAGAGGCATAATGAAAATGGTCAAAAAGTTGCTGAATATCTCGAGGGACATAAAAAAGTTAAACGCGTTTACTATCCGGGTTTAAAGAGTCATCCGCATTATAAAATAGCGAAAGAACAAATGAACGGTTTTGGCGGTGTTGTTACTTTTGAAGTCAAAGACGATATAAAATACGCGTTGAACGTTTTAAGCAAACTGAAAATAATCTGCATCGGGCCAAGTCTTGGCGGTGTCGAATCTTTGATTACGCACCCTGCCACCGTAAGTTATTACGCAATCACAAAAGAACAGAGACTGGCTTTGGGTATCAAAGACGGCCTGATAAGATTGGCGGTTGGTATCGAAAACACGCAGGATATTATAGATGATTTAAATCAGGCGCTTGCATAATGATAGCACAAATTGATGGAAAACTCGTTTCGCTGGATTCTGATAAAGCACTTGTGCAGGTCGGCCAGGTTTGCTATGAAGTTCTTCTGCCCGGCTATCTTGTGAGTTTGCTTGCGGGCAAAATCGGCAAACCGATCATTCTTTCGACAATGGAATATTATGAAGGCACGCCCGGCGGCGGAAATCTCGTACCGCAAATGGTAGGATTTTTGAGCAGCGGCGAAAAAGAATTTTTCAAACGATACACCAGTGTAAAAGGTATCGGAACCAAAAAAGGCTTAAAATCTCTTGCGATACCGATTGGCACAGTCGCTTCAGCGGTAGAAAGCGGTGACCAGAAAACGTTAACTGCCCTGCCCGGTATCGGCAACAGACTTGCGCAGCATATCATCGCTGAATTGAAAGGCAAATTAATAGGATATGCACAGCCGACAGAGCAGACTACAGGCGGAAAAGATGAAACGGCTCTTGCAGGTTACCAGATTGAAGCTTTGGAAATTCTTATCGCATGGGGTGAAAAAAGAAATGAAGCTTCTGAATTGATTAATCTGGCCTGCAAAAAACATCCCGATATTAAATCCGCTGAAGAATTAGTCCCGCTGGTCTACAGGGTTAAACAAGGAATAGAAGTATAATTTAAAAATCAAATATCAAATATTAAAAATGTGGAATCCCGCAAGCGGGATGACTTCCTCAATTTTTATATTTAATTTTTTATATTTAATATCAGGTTTTTATGGCGATAGACAGAGTTTTAAATAGTGATTCGATGAATGAGCAGGAAGACGGTTTTAACGCTTCGCTTCGGCCGGAGAGTTTGACAGATTGTGTCGGCCAGCAAAGTGTTAAAGAAAAACTCGGTATTGCCATCGAGGCGGCAAAGAAAAGAGGCGAACCGCTGGAACATGTGCTTTTTTATGGCCCGCCGGGTCTGGGCAAGACAACGCTTGCGCACATTATCGCAAATGAAATGGGCGCGAAAATAAAAACAACTTCGGGTCCAGCCCTGGTCAAACAAGGCGATGTCATGGGCTTGTTAAGCAACGTTAATGTCGGCGACATCCTCTTTATAGATGAGATTCACAGGTTGAGTACTGTTGTCGAAGAATTTATATATCCCGCAATGGAGGATTTCAGGGTCGATTTCACTGTTGACAGCGGGCTTCACGCTAAAACCATAAATTTCCCGCTGAAAAGGTTTACCCTTATCGGCGCGACAACACGTGCCGGTCTTTTGAGCGCACCTTTGCGCGGCAGATTCGGCATGTTGTATCATCTGGATTTTTACAGCAGCGGCGAACTTGCCAAAATCATCGAACGTTCCGCGAAATTGTTAAATCTCGCCTGCCAGGATGGCGCCGTTGAACTTATCGCATCACGAAGCAGAGGAACGCCTCGTATCGCAAACAGGTTACTGAAACGCGTTCGCGATTATGCGCAAGTTAAAGGTAAGGGAAAATTGACTACCGATATAGTCGCAAGCTCACTCAAAATGGAGCAAATTGACGATTTGGGGCTTGATGAGCTTGACCGGGCATTTTTGCGGGCGCTTGCGAATATTTATAACGGCGGGCCGGCAGGTATTGAGGCTATTGCCGCTACTCTTGGGGAAGAAAAAGACACACTGGAGGATGTTGTCGAGCCTTATCTATTGCAGATAGGTTTTCTCCGCAGAACAAATAGAGGCAGAGAAATTACAGAACAGGCTTGCAAACATCTCGACATTACATTAAAAACTAAAAAACAGCAGGATGACACAGAATT
>JBDKUM010000036.1:0-4259 GCA_039679715.1 Phycisphaerales bacterium | reverse complement strand
CCACCGGTTTCCCATATAAAAGGTTAGAATCCGGGGTTCCTTGAAACATGTCTCCCGCACTCATCATCAATGTTCCGTCAGGATCTTGCGTTTTGATATCGTTCAGAAGCTGCACCAGTTTTGCAGCACCAATGTTCGTACCGGTTTCCGCCAACGCGCCATGGAAATCATTAACAGTCAGTATTTGGAGATGAACAACGTCATTGTCGCTGCCGTTTTCGGCAGCAATTGCTTGGCTCACTACCAACATCATGCTTAGCAAAGCTATAAGTAAAAACCACTTTTTTGACTTACATAATGTTTTCATATGTTTCCCTTTCAAGCCTCATTACTTTCTCCCTTAGGGGGTAAATCATCCGAGGTAAAATCAAAGCCGGCAAGTGCCACCCATTTCACATCATTAATAACCTTATAGGCGGCGCACATATCGTTGCAGTGACCGTATTCGCTTGACTGCAACAATGAAATTAAGGATGACGTTCTCAATCATACTCTTTCGCCGCAAAAGTCTATATCCTCAAGAAACATCTCATAAAATTTTTGTCACCATTAGGCAGCTTACCCAGGTTGCAGCAACAGCGGTTAACTTACCTTACTATTTTGCTTGCCTTGCAATTTGAGATTAACTCATCATCACACTTTTCAATTCCAAATTGTGTTGGGACATTAGATGGCACCAATTCATAATTGCTGGTTCAGTAAGCTTCGTTCGGTGAACCACTAAATATGTCTTCCAAACTGGGGGAAGGGGTTTACCAACAAGGGGTATTTCGACAATCGTTTTATTAACTAATTCTTTTGCTGCTGATGCTCTGGTTAATAACGCGGGACCAAGACCTTCTTTCACCAGGGACAGGATCATGGAAGCAGGATCAATTTGAAGTTGAAACAATTGATTAGGCGGAAGTACTTCTTCCATCCACTTACTAAACACACCTGACCAGTTGTGATAAAGCAAGTTTATTTTTGCCAACTCTTCTATAGAAATAAAAGCCCGCTTTGCCAGTGGATGATTAGGATGAACGACAAGTACAAAATCATCTTCATGACAGACAAAAACTTCGAATCGGCGAATTCGCGGTGGCTGATACACAAATGCAATATCAATGACACCATCTACTAATAACTGTATTACCTCTGCAGAATGATTCGTGTGTGCCTTGAGGGATACCTGTGGATAACGAATTAAAAATTCTTTAAGAACCGGGAGCAGCATGTTTCGCCAAATTGAATCTACACTACCGATAACAAGACGAGCCTCAAATGATTCCATCGCGGTAATTTTGAAGCGACTTTCTTCGTAAATCTGCAACATTCGTTCAGCATAAGGCAAGAACAGAATGCCTGCTTCTGAAAGTTCAACTTTCTGCTTATTTCTCACAAAAAGCTGTTTTCCCAATACCCTTTCTAGCGCATGAATTCGAATTGTTATGGTAGACTGAACGACATGCTGGATTTCTGCTGTTTTAGAAAAATTTTTTGTATGCGCCAGAATAGAAAAAGTTTGAAGTAACTCCGTATCCATTAAGCTCACCTCGTTATTAAAATAAATAATTAATGTTATCATTATAATTCGTTATACAAATTAGTCTTCCTGTTATATAGTTAAGTTAAGCAGCTGCTATACAATGATAAAGGTGGTCTTAAACATGTTCTGGCTGGAACTTATAATCGTATTGTTGATGCTGATTATCGGTGCCCGACGCGGTGGAATTTTCCTAGGCATGATGGGTGGCGTTGGAATGGCTATCCTTGTTTTTGGGTTGCAGCTCACACCGTCCGCCCCCCCGGTCAATATTTTACTGATAATTATTTCTGTTATTCTTGCCGCAAGCACGATGCAGGCTGCTGGTGGAATGGAGTATATGGTCGGCCTTGCAGAGTCCCTATTGCGCAAAAATCCGGCAAGAATTACTTTCCTAGCGCCTATAGTTGCTTATCTGTTTTCGTTTATGACCGGCACGGCCAACGTGGTTTTTAGCCTCTTACCAGTAATAGCGGAAGTTGCCAGGGAGTCTGGCATTCGGCCGGAGAGACCATTAGTCAGTGCAGTTATTGCGACACAGCTGGTCATAATCGCCAGCCCTCTTTCTGCCGCAATTGCTGCCATGGTTGGTTTTTTAGCACCCTTAAACATAACACTTATAGACATCCTAATGGTAACTATTCCGGCAACCATTGTAGGTGTATTGGCTGGCGCATTCTACTGCAGTCGCATGGGGAAGGATCTAGACAAAGATCCTGAATATCTTGAAAGATTAGCTAACGGAGAAGTTCCTCCTCTTGCAATTAAAGAATATAGCAAGACTCCCTTTGCGCAGGAAGCCAAATCGTCCGTTCTTCTCTTCCTTTTGGGAGCCATAGTGGTCGTCCTTATGGGCACTTCGCCTTCATTGCGGCCTACCTTGAATTACGCGGGAAAAGCTGAAATCCTATCAATGCCGCTTACTATTACCATAGTGATGATAGCAATTGCCGCGATAATGGTTTTAGTATGCAGAGTAAATGTTAGTAAAATTGTTGAAGGAACCGTCTTTAAGTCAGGCATGATGGCTGTGGTTATCGTTCTTGGTGTTGCTTGGATGAGTGACACCGTAGCGGCGGCAAACAATACCCTTATCACAGGTAGTCTAAAAGCGATGGTTTCTTCCTATCCCTGGTTGTTTACTTTTGCGTTAGCGGCGGTCGCCACGCTTACGGCGAGTCAGGCGGTAACTACTGCAGCCTTAATGCCTATTGGTTTAATGCTTGGTATCCCAGGAAGTATTTTATTGGGATTGTTTCCGGCTGTTGCCTGCTGCTTTATCCTGCCAACATCATCGTCAATGGTGGCATGTGTAGCTCTTGACAGTACAAAGACAACAAAAATTGGCAAATATGTGGTCAATAACAGCTACGTGCTGCCTGGCCTTTTTGCAATGGTAGTAAGTATTATTGTTGGTTCTCTGCTGGCGAGGCTGGTTTTTTAATTAATCTTACTACGATATAACCGTTGATGGAGGTCTAAATGTATACTATTAACCCTAAATTAAATACCTTATATTGTTTACGATGTGGAGCGGAATTTCCAATAAGTGATTACTATACTGGCTGTCCCTTATGTTTTAAGGAAAACTATCCTGCTAATTTATCGTTCCATTACCGGGGACGAAGGAATTTCAGGCAGGGACAGAAACGAATGCTTCGCTACACGGATTTTTTGCCCTATGAGTCTTTCCCTACACTGGGGGAAGGCGGTACGCCGGTAGTCGAATTAAAAACACTGGCTCAAAAATATCATTTAAACGCAGTATATACAAAAAATGAATTTCAAAATCCAACGGGATCACATAAAGATAGAATGAGTCCGTTCTCGGTTGCAAGAGCCGTAAGCTTACACAAAAAATGCGTTGTAGCGGCTTCTTCTGGCAACGCAGGTGCTTCCTTGGCAGCCTATGCAGCCGCAGCGAGTATACCCTGTAAAATAATTTCCACAAAAAATATAAATCCCGTATGGAAAAGGGCAATAGAATTAACTGGCGCTCAATTGATCTTGACGGAAACCGCTGGCGACAGGTGGATTCTAATGAAACAAATGGTGGAAGAAGAAAATTGGTACCCGGTTACAAATTTTATCAATCCCCCCGTAGGTAGTAACCCGTTTGGGATACAAGGATATAAAACGATCGCATACGAAATTCATGACGATTTTATGGGTAAAATACCTTCCTTCATTGTAGTGCCCACTGCTCGCGGTGACTTGATATGGGGAATTTTTGAAGGGTTTAAAGACTTATACGAAATGAATCTGATCCAGCATATTCCCAAAATCGTAGCCGTTGAACCATTTCCTAGAATCAGTCGAGTACTTAAGGGCGAAGATTATAGAAATATTTTCCCAGGAAACAGCTCATCTACTACCTCAATAGGAGGGAATACCGTTACATACCAAGTGGTTAAAGCAATAAATAACTCCAAGGGGTCTGCAATTAGCATTTGCCAGAATGATGTCTTAGAAAATCAGAAGGACTTGGCTCAAATAGGATTATATCTAGAAAGCTCATCGGCTACGGTAAGTGGGGCCCTTGCAAAATTAATTGAAAACAAAACGATTCCACCAGAATCAGATGTTCTGCTGATTGCAACTTCTAACGGCTATAAAGATAGTCCAGTATGTACAAAATAGTTTGCCACACTGAAATAAGCAATCTGGTAATATGTCAAGCCCGAAAAAATAAAGAATTGTAAACGAATTCTGAAAAGAGCGTACACTTAATAAG
>JBDKUM010000035.1:0-6321 GCA_039679715.1 Phycisphaerales bacterium | reverse complement strand
ACCATCTGGTCAGGGTTAAATCCCTCTACAACCGGGCCAGCTCCGGTACACGGCTCAATCTTATATTCGCCAAAATCCGGCTTAGGAGCATCAATAACAACCAATTCAACACTCTTTTTTCTGATCGGCAGCGTATTAAAAAACGTCAGTGTTAAATCTCCTTTTTCAAGATTATGCTGTGTATCTACACAACTCCAAATATCTTCACAGGCCTTTCGTGAACATTCTTTAGCCAAAGAAACAACTCCCTGAAACCGGGTTATATCATCTCTGTGAGCTTCATCAATCGCGGCCCCTCCAATACTGTCGTGAGCGTGGTTTTTAAGCAGAAACCGCCATGCTCTATCAAGCAGCGTGGTTTCATAACGCCCTCCCCAAAAAGAACTCATAGCTGACAACGGCTCTGCAACATTGATTAACTCTCTCTGCGCAAAGTCATTGGCCAATTTCAGGGAAACCATCGATGAATGTGTTCCTCCCAGAAGGCCGTTAAATCCGGCTTCAATCAACGTAAATCGCATTTCTCCTTTATGCACATGTAATTTGGAATCATCAATCTCTTTTAGGCAGCTTTCAAAATATTCATCTAGGGAAGACTGTCGGACATAATAATCGTTCTGAGTCTCATTAATTTTTTTTATCATTTCCGGCAGTTTGACGTAAGGAACTGCATTGTCTTCCATATCCAATGCCAGCAGATTTCCGTTTATCTGCTGAGGTGTCGCTTGATTTACCAGCAGCCGAAGCGATTTTTGAATAGTCTCAGGATCGCTATTAAAATCCATATTTTCGTTTTTTAATTGAATGGCGGTTTCATAAAGTTCCTGATCCGCCATATGCACCGGCCATTCGTCAGGATTCCATTTTGTACTTAAATCCCTTGCCAGTTTACCCAAAACCAACATATAGTGTGTGTAGTAAAACCAATTTGTCCTCGTAACCTCGTCAAAACCCCTGATATGATATATCTGTGAACCATCCGGACTTTGGAGCTTGCAAATCGGCGGAACCTGATGCTTATTCGTGCCGCGATAAGATAACGCTGTATTGATTCCAAATCCGCGATAAATCTGAGCCAATTGTGAGATTTGACCGTTTGAGGTCGCCGTATAACCGGTCTTTATCGCTCCGCCAAAGCCATTGGTCATCTTTTTTCCATATAAAAGATTGCGAATAATCGCTTCCGGAGAAACCGAGGACATTTCCGGCAAGGTGTACCACATTACCGTTTGAATACGCCCGGCTTGAAACAATGCGTTCAAACGTGATTTGTTTTCGGGGCGAACCGTGAGATAATCCTCCATCACCACCGTTCCACCATCGAGCAAAAAGCATCGGTACTCCTCATTACTCTCAAGCACATTCATTAACTCATCTACCAGTTCCGCCAACCGCAACAAAGACTGTTCTGCTGTAAATCGCCATTCCCTGTCCCAATGCGTTCCTGATATAACATAAATTGTCGGTTTGCTTAACATCGTGATTCCCTTATTACAATTACACCACCTTAATAAAATATTTTTACCTCTTTTAACGGTATATTATGGAAAAGATAATCTGAAGTAATTATCATACGTTCATTCCCCTTCCGACGAATTATTCACAGTTAACAGATCCACCGGTGTTTCTTCGATATGTTCGGTCGGTGAATCCAGATTCAAATACCAAAATTTATAAATTCCCACACAGGAAATTACGAATATTACCAATGTCACGCTAAATGCAAAAAATGATTTTATCATCAATTGCATTGGCAACAAAAACATCGTAATCATCCAGACCATTGCAAACGGTAACGCTATCAGGTCATTTCGGTGTTCCCTAACCATGGCATTATACATCGATGGTTCCAGAATATGTTTAAGCGGTTCCCATAAGCCAAAAGGTCGCGTTTTTACATAGAATGCCTCAAGGACATCGCTTTCTGTCGGTCCCGTCAGATAAGTGCCAATAAGACTGGCAACGACTCCGGTCAAAACCGTCAAACTAAATTGCCACACTTCGGCCATATCCTGCCAAAAAAATCGCTGTACCAATGCCACGATGATGCCCACAAACGTTCCTATCGCAAAACCACTGCCATTAAACCGCCACCAATAAAAACGAAACGTCAATGGAACAATCATACCGCCAGACAAGCCCATCATCAGCCAACCCCAGATATCGTTGATATTTTTAGTTGAATAGGCCATCAGCACTCCGGCCATCACAAGCAGGACGGTAATAATATAACTGACGGTAATTAGTTCTTTATTGTGTGATTGGGGTCGTAAATAGGACTGATACAAATCACGTACAAGAAATGCAGTTGTCATATTTATCACAATACTGATAGTGGACATTGCTGCAGCCAACAGCGCTACAAGAATCAGCCCCCTGAAAAACGGCGGTATCTCCAGCAACAGCACCGCCGGCAGGATTCGTTCGACATTAACAGTCCCTTCATAACTTACAAGATGCAATTTCATCGACCAGTTTTCATCAAGTAACTGTTTTAGACCGTTGATCATATCCGGTGAAAAGGCAGAAGGGTTATTAATGATTTTTGACAATACGTCGTTCCAGTGGATTTTGTTAATCTCTCCCAAATGCATTTTTATAAGCGACGATGCTTCCATAAGTACATGCTGATCCGGGAAAATATCCTTTACCAGAAATATACCCAGAATCGCAAATCCAATCATTAACGGCCATCTTATCATTAATGTTATGCCGCACATCATGCTCAATAAGCCGCATTCGCGTGAATTTTTTGCTCCGAAATACTTTGAATCACCGGCAACACCAGCCCCCTGAATAATCGTCTTGAACAAATAGAAAAGTACCACCAGTGTAATTAGACTGTAATTTTCGTAACCAACTGGCATTTCTGTTTTCCATTGTAGTGAGGTCGCCATCCAATTATAGTTACCTGTAACGGCAGTGGCAACTGCGGCAATATCTGCTCCCGCCACTTTTGTGACGGCAAGTATCACCACAAAAACAACCCCGGCTAAAATACATATTGATTGAAAAATATCCGTTACGACCACCCCGTAAAAACCTGACATCATAGTATAAATTGTCGTAATACCAATAATCAGCAAGGAACAAGTCAGGGGACTGTATGGCAAGAACATGGAAAGGAAAAGACCGCAACCTTCCAGTGTGTAAGCTAATATCCCAACGGCAAATATCAATTGAGCAAAAACCTGCGACAAGCGTGCCAATACTCCCCATTTATCTTTTCCAAACCGGAATGCCATCCACTCAGCTGCCGTCATTACACCGGAACGCCGATGCCACTTCCCAATCCATATCATCATAAATACTAAAACCAGGCCGACTCCGCCTCGCAATTCTATGAACAAAGCCCGCGGTCCCAGCAAATAGAGAAATGAAACAATCACCATCGTACCCGTCATATCCAGCCAAGCTGCCATTCCGGAGATACCTAATGCCCACCAAGGAAGGCTCTTGCCGCCAAGAAAATAATGCTCTATGCTCTTAGACGCCTTCTGTTTGAGATATAACCCAATAAAAAGCAATATCGCAAAATAAATAATAATAACAATGTAATCAATTCCTGTTAAACACTTCATATCGCAGCCTTTAAATATTTACAGAGTTTACGGTAACACTTACATACAATTCAGATAGTGCCGTACATTTATTTGAAGGCAATTGCCCGACAAAAGATACTATGATCAGGAAAAGTGTAAATACCAAAACAAAATTTTTCATTTACCTGCCTTCCAAAGCGATGAACTGAGCATTTCCACACCCGAGAGAAAATGAAAATTTCATTATTTTCATGTGGATGAATAACAAAAGGCCCTTTGCCCGCTCTTCATTTGGGTGGACAAAACCTCCTTTTTCAAGTTTCTTTATGGCAACAACTATAGTTGAATACCCTACATTCCGTTTGCGAACCAACCCCAAAGTAGCAGACAGACACTGACTAGTCTTAATCGAATTTGATTGTATTTCATGTTTCATATGCTCGGCTATCTGCCGATATATAGGTTTTTGTTTGCATCTCTTTTTTTCCAGTTTAATACTTTCCGTAATCATGTTTCGCCTTTGTTAATATAAAATCTAATGAGCAAGTCTGCACAACACTTCAGATTAAAATTTGGGAGACAAAAAAGAATCAACCGTGCTTACAACAGTTTTGACATTTTCAAGCGGAATATCATAAAACAAATAATCAGAAGCAGCAATCATATGCTTGTACCCATTTGTCGCGTCTAAAATTTTAAGTGTTTGCTCTTCAATTTGTTCTAACGTACCGTTCAATAAAATATCCAGCCCTATATTACCACGCGTGCAAATTCCCGGACTAAGAATCTGCCGAGCCTTTCTCAAATCATCAACATTCCCCACAGGCGGAGGAGAAAGCGTTTCAAAAAGATCGATTCCCATTCTATTATAAAAACCCCTTGAAAGAAATGGCTCTACTGGCGAACAAATATGAGAATATATCAGTCCGCCCGCATTATGAGCGGCCTTGGATATTAGCTGAGAATCCGGAATTATAAATTCTTCATAGAGTTGAGGTGAAAGCATCTCTGCGCCTGAAGAACCCAAGAAAACAAAGTCTGCGCCACATGCAAATACTGCCTTGACCATCTCAATGTTTATATCTCGAATTAAATCACATGTACATCGATAATGGTTCGATTCAAGCATGGCTAACATAGCCAGATTATCCACTGAAAGCAAACCTAATAATTCAAAGGGTTGAACATTCCATTGAACAGATACAGGTCCGTAAAGATGGGCTTTGGCAAGTAAAGGCTGGAGTAAATCCGGTAGATATTTCACTACTCTGGCATGCTGTTCTGCATACCAGTTGACAATGTCAAATACATTAATAGAATCAGCCGTTAGAGCATATTTAACAGGAGTAACACCATGTTTTTTCTGCTCATTTAACTGAATACTTATCTGCCCAAATGGTGTCTCAAGATATTTATATGTAATTCTGAGTTCTTTAGTATTTTCAAAATTTTCCTGCCATTTTAGTTCTTCAATGACCTGTCCCAAGTCCGGCAAACCCAAGTTGAAAAGTGGCTCACACCCTACCATTTCATAAGCTCTGATAGTATCATCCAATGTCCCCTCACTGATCCATTCTTTTCCAGCCAGTTTGCAATCGAATCCGGCACCGGCTCCAATTTGTAACGAAACAAAAGGTTTTTCTCCGCCCTTTTTTACATATTCTATAAATCGTTTTCTATCACTCATACCATAGTCTTTCTTTTAGCAGTTTGATATCAAATTCAACGTGATCGAGTATTTAATTACGGTATATGGCAAGACCAATTTCCAATTTTGCAGAATTTCAGTTACAATGGAAAAATATCGCAAAAACTTACAAAAGCAACGCTTGCAAAATCTGGAACTTCAAGTTTTCCTTTCTCATCTACCGTCATATTAAAACGTCGGTCAAAATCTGTCCAGACCTGGCAAGGTGCATTTGCAAGATTTTTAGTAAATTTTAGTTCTAAAGACCTATGACGCCCACGACCGTTATTAATTATGAATAGCTTAGCTCCATTATAATTATTTGAAGATTTCAAAAAAGGCACCACACTGATTGATCCATTTTTTGAATCATAACTTACCATTCGATCGTCAATGATTTTGGTTAAGGTCTCATTTAAATTATTCCTTATATATTCACGTAAGACAATCGCTGTTTGGGTATAATGTGGTTTAACGTACACTGGAGGAGTGTTCCCATAAATGCGTTCACGCCGAGCCTGCCCCCAGTAAGCCTTGCCTATCTTTTCCCCAATCCAAAAAACACTCCCCTGTCCCAAAGAAATCTTATCCGGTTTTTTCACAGCATTTATGATATCTTTGCATGGCGTTTTTTCGTTAGCCAAATTTGTCACAAAATGATCCGCAATAAAACTTTTTTCATGAGAGTCTGCGAAAAGTTTGTTTGTAAGATTTTGGTTACGAAGGTTTTTAGCCGGAGTCCGCCCCGAAACAATAATAGCTCCGCCGTTTCTCACATATTCATTTAACACTGAGTTAACCTTCTCAGGAAGCACAGGACAATCAGACATAATGATGACTTTATATTTACTCAAATCCCAAGAACCATACATTATTTCGTAGGGCGTGTAGATATCTGTAACAATGCCAATGTCATTTAGTAGTTGCACCCATCCACCCATGTCAAGCCAATCTGACTTGTATCCTCCTTCATCCGCCAGCGAATACGGCATAACGGGTAAGACAAAAGCCGCTTCAGTACATAAATTCAGACCCGAAACCGTCTTTACTGCTATTTTAACGTCATCCACATACTTTTTCAATTCAGGCCTC
>JBDKUM010000034.1:0-8300 GCA_039679715.1 Phycisphaerales bacterium | reverse complement strand
TGTCGGGCACGGAGGGGTGTCCGAGCGGTTTAAGGAGCTGGTCTTGAAAACCAGTGTTCCCGCAAGGGACCGTGGGTTCGAATCCCACCCCCTCCGCCATACGTTCATAAGAAGTTTCATTACGGAGGGGTACTCAAGCGGCTGAAGAGGACGGTTTGCTAAATCGTTAGAGGGAGCAATCCCTGCCAGGGTTCAAATCCCTGCCACTCCGCCATTTACAAGAGATGAAAGGACTTTGGAAATTATTCCAAAGTCCTTGTTTTTTTGCCTGTGGGGTGATTTGTGGGGTGATTATAAATAGAATGCATAGAATTTTTGAAAAACATGCATTCTATGCACACTTAAAAATAAAAATCACTCCCCTCTTTGCTCATTTTCATCGTCCATTAGCTGCTGAATTACAGCGACCGCATCATCCTGCATACTCTTAACAACATGACTGTACGTATCCAGTGTGATCCTGATGGTACTGTGCCCGAGCCGTTCTGATACTACCTTAACGTTAATCCCTTGTTCTAAGAGCAGCGTTGCATGTGTATGACGCAAATCATGGAACCTAAATTTGCGCTTAATACCGGCATTTTGTAATACCTTTTTGAAAGTGGAAAAGGAAAATCTGCTTGGATCTAGGTAACTTCCCAACGGATTGATGATGACGATATTTTCGTCATCATATTTGTTCATCAGCAAAGCTTGTTGTTGTCGCTGCCATTCCCGGTACTTTTTTAACGCATCAACCGTCAGCTTCGGTAATGGAATGCTGCGGTAACTGCTTTTTGTTTTTGGCGTAGCCTGTAAGTAGTAACCATGATTGGTAGAAACAAGAGTCCGATCTACTAACAGCCTGCCTTTCGCCAAATCAACGCCATCCCAATGAAGCCCGAAAATTTCTCCAATTCTCATTCCCGTTGTTAATGCCAGTAAGATGACAATATAAGGCACTTCACCCTCCATTTTAGCAGCATCCAGCAGTGCTTTACTCTCTTCTTGACTCAGCACTTCAACTTTTGCTTTCTCTATTTTAAACGGAACCGTCGCCAAGGCTGGATTCCGCTGAATAAGCTCAAGATCAACTGCTTTTTTAAGAGCTCCAATTAGTGTGCGTCTTGCTCCGTTAACAGTTCTTGGCGACAATCCTTCCGCATCCTCACCACCGCTTTCAACCAAATGATTCAGCATGTTTTGAATTTCTTCTGTATTTAATTGCGATAGATATTTATCCCCAATATACGGAATAATGTGCCGGTTAATTGAGCAACAATAACGCTCGTAGGTCTTCACCTTCACTTTATCTACTATAAACGTCTTCAGCCATTTCTCCAGCCATTCGGAAACCGTTTGTCCTTCTTTTTTATGGAGCAACACGGCTGCGTTTTTGCTTTTCATTTCTTTTATAAAATTTTTCCCTCTTTTAGCCACCGCAGTCTTTGATGCACCAGTTAACTTTTTCTTCTTTTCCGTCTCAGTCACTGTATCAAAATACAAAAATTGTCCTTCCCAGCAATTTCTTTTTTTGTTGAAATAAATACTGCCTTCGCCATTAGCTCTTCGTGTACCCATCATGTTTCCCCCATCCGGTTCAAAATTTAAGCCAGAGAATTGCTTCTCTGGCTTTTCGTGTTATTGCAATTTTTTCAAAAAGCTACCTTTTATGAGCACCTTTTTGCCGATGTGAATCGCATCTATCTCTCCCCGGCGAACCAGGCTGTATACCCCGCTAAGGCTTAATGGAAGAATTCCGCCATTTTTGGTGATGATTTCTTTAACTTCATATAAACGATTAGCATCAATAATCATAAATACCTCTCCCTTCTTAACTATAATATGCAGTTAAAAAACTCCTGAATTGCAAACTATTTGACCATGCTAATTGTTTTGGTAAATTGAGGAAGCACCATTCCCCGCTCGTCGTAAAAGACATCATTGAGTTGCAATTCACTGGGATGACAAATGATGTCGTTAAAATAAGCTCCAATCGACATTTGTGTCACCTTGTAGTCGTCAAGCATATACTCTCTTGCTTCCATGACCGATCGAAACTCTTTAAAGTGGATATACTGAAGTTTATACTGGTAAATAATGCTGAACAGGTTATCGAGACTGTCAACATAAGCGCAAACAAACGGTGCAACTAAGGAAAAATAACGTAGTGGTTCACCATTTGGTTTTGCCCGGAATACCGGGTATTGTAATTGAGCGGCAAAAGGATTTATGTAAACACCGCCACCCTTTAACAAATCCTCCAACCGGGGCAGCGGCACCTGTTGGCCATGCCCTTCATTTAACCATCGTCTGACGTACTGATGGCAAACCTCCACATATCCCGCCCCGACAGTCCCAAAACTTTTCAATTCAACATCTCTTTCCTGATCTACCAAGCAGTACACATTCTTTAAATCATTTAACAGCGCTAATCCACGCTCAAATGTCAATGCTGAAATCATTATAGTTACCTCCTTTTAATCTTTTACGGAATCCAGTATTTCACAAACCGTTTTATAATTTAGTACCAGCATTCGCTTTCGGCTCCCCTTCTTGGCCTTTAAGAGGTATTCAGCCTTGCCACTTTGTAATTTGCTGCCTCGAGCAATACCCTTTTCACACAAAATTCTATGCAGTTTAGGCGATGTAACCGTATAGGCCTTTTGCTGCTTATCCCAGTAATATCTAACGGCTTGCTCGGCGTCTTCGTGCCGCAGCCATATTGTATCGGTATTTACTTCCCGGAAGCCGGTAAACCCGCTTTCATTAGCAATATACTCGGCTTCCGATTTAGCCAGTCTGAGATTTTCTCGCGTGCCGATTATTTGCCTCAACGCATACAGAAACATGACTTCCGGTTCTAATCCACTGGTTTCTTCCTGATTGTCCAGCATTGCCTCAACAACAATTTTGTCGAATCCTGCCATATAATTCAGGATACCGGGGTCGAAAATACTGCACCAACGGGCAAACTGTCGAATCATATCTCCCATTATCAGTAGATTAACAGTGGCATACCGGACTCTGGCAATCTTGAAATCCCGTCCATACCGATCCTCATACTCTTGGGCTTTAGGAAGGATGTCTTTCACTATTTGATCGCCGTTATCCCTCAGAAATTCAATGAATAGGGCCATGTAGTTTCGCATGATTGAAGGCTTATGCTGAAATTCCTGCAGGACCCCGTTATCATAACTTTGCTTGTCTACCGGAACGATAATCATCCGGTAATAGCTGGAATTGGAAAGTGGTGGATTGTCTTCTCCCGTAACAACCAACGTTGCCCGGAAGCTTCGGTTATCAACCCCGCCTTCTTTACTCACCGACGTTTTAGCGGGAGAATTGGAATCCCCGATAGCTCTGATTGCCGCTTCCAGTAAGGCGGTATCATTACGTTTTTTGTTTTTTTCAGAACAGGAGAAATCATCTAATAGTATGGTTTGGTCCCGCAATATCGACATAGTTTTGTAAAGAGCAGGAATAGTAGTCCCGAAGGACAGCTTTTTCTTTTCATTATCTGTCTGGAAGATGTTGCAGAACACTTCCGAAATCCGGGTTTTATAGGTATTGGTTTCGCCCCGGAGAAACAGCGTACTCTGAAATGTACGCTGCGCTTTATTAAAAAGAAACGCCGCGTAGGAAAAATGGGCAAAGAGAAAGGGTATCAGGCTGACGAATCGAAACCGGCCAATTTTCAGGAAGCGAAATCCTTCTCTAAATACGCTGCCTTTATCCATCAAAGACACATCCGGGAGGTAGAACTTTTTATAAACCGGGTCTTCTCCAATCACATAGCGGATATTGCCACCGATTGCAGTCCAGCCGATTTTCATGATGTGAATTTCTTCTTTCAGATTACTTTGGCATCTGCTATAAACGCTGCTAAGGTATTTTTCCAGATAGTCTCGGGCTTTAGAACTAAGAAACAATTCCGGAAACCGGTTTTTGATAATTGACGAATAAACATTTTTGTATTCACTGTGTTGAACGGTTATGGTTTTAGGGGTACTCCACTCTTTCGAGTACAAAAGGCATTTCAGCTCTTCTACCGGCTCGGAATCTTCCTCCCAATACCTCTTTATTCGGGCTTGAACTCTAAGCCTAATATTGGTTATGGAAAAATATTCTTGGGAGTTTTTCAGTGCATAAACACCGTCTTCCGTCTCACGGAAATATTCCGGTTCTTCCAGCAGTTCCAGCTGCTCCATGCCCGGCCTAACTTTAACCAGACCTGCAGGATTGCGATAATTCATCTTCACTTTCCAGGTATCACCTTCACGGTAAGCACTCATCGGACATAAAACTCCAAAAGTTTCTCCTTGGCAAATTCTTTCATCCGCCGACCGATATGTCAGCGTAACATTCTTTTCATTATAATTGCAGACTTCCGGCGGAGAGGTCACAATTGGCGGCTGATCGGCTTTTCCTATCTCTACAACCGGTCCTGTATAAGGCTTGACCGTACTTCGCGCCATTATTTTTTTTAAAAAATCGCTATCCATTATCTTCCTCCTTCCAATCATCTGGGACATGCATATCAATTAATGGTAGTCCAAAGCGGTTTAAAACTTGATTCGCCCAAAGTTTGTGCGCAACAATGTTACGCTTTTTTATTTGCAGTTTTTCCCCTCTCAACGGTAACCGGCTATTAATAACAACATGCATATGGGGATGAGGAGCACCCCGCTTTGTGCAGTGCACTCCCCAGACATACATGGCACCGAGCCGCTGCAAATAGCGGCATTCTTCTATCCCGATTTCTCTTACTTGCAATGGGTCTACCAATCCCGGTTCAAAGTCAAGGAGCAAATGATAAAAGAGTCGTGTTCCGCTAAGACCGCATGCCATATGAAAAAAGATAAAGCTTTCATACGCTGCATTAGGATCGACACCATACCCGCCGAATAGTAAGGATTTCAGGATTGGCTTTCCCAACCAAATACGCTTGCACGGATCATCCAAATATTGTATCTTTTGCTTTAACTGATACTTTTGGTCAAACCGGCCAGGAATGTATCGCAGGATCGGCATAATCGATCGACCCTTTCAACCAATTTTCGAATATCGACATTCTTGACTTCCCTTAACCGTTCCAGTTCCGTGCGTATCCGGTATAGTTCGAGGTAAATTAGCCGCGCCTTCGGATAGATCTCGACTTTACGTTTCTTCAGTAGTTTAAGAATGTACCGGTTCATCGACTGCTCCGCTAAATCAGCCTCATGCTTGAGCCGTATATAATCATGCATCGGAACTGATAACGGAATCCTCTTTTTCTCCATATCCACTACACCTCGACCAAGTTCTTAAAAAATCGATTAGGAGGCATAACAGCTTCATATTTCTCCGAACCGGTTTCGATCAAGCGTGGATATATGACTCCCGACGTAGCAGCTTCAAAGAACTCACTATTGCGATTAAGGCTGGTAGCTACTTCCCGCAACAATTGCGGATCATTGTGGGTGGTATTTAAGTACCTGCAGATTTGCTGTACATCACGTACAAACTCCCCAAATCCGGGAACAATCACGACCTTTTTGCGCTTGAGCAAGCTGAATACCATCCTGCTCATGGATACGCCGGCTATTGCTGCCCTTTCCTCCAGAAGTTCGTAAAGGTCATCGGACACACTAACCGTTATCCGCCGCCACTTTATACGTTCCTTCTTCCGAACCTTTTTCTTAGGCATAATATCCCTCCGTCTGGATCACAACTCCTATCTTAGATAATAATAATTCTATAATGTTATTTATCATCAAAAGATTAGTGAGCACTGTAATCGCATCTACAATTTATTCAGATAAAATCATTTATGTCGGCCGACAAGTATAAAGATATATAGCTCTTAGCGTAAAGGAAATCACAAATTTTTAAAATTTAGCCGGATTATCTCTGCTTAATTTTACTTAACATACTTGCTTTTTCTAATTGGACGCATATGTATAATTGTGCTAAACTTGAATATAAAATTTTATTTAATTTTACTTAATGCATCCCAAAGGAGTTTAAATGAATATTTTTAAAACCGAACCAAGTTTACCTAATATCCTCAAAGAACTAAATTCTGAGTCACTGACTTTAGAACAAAAATTTTTGTTATTCATGTTGCCCGACCGTGATCTTTTTCCTTTTCGCGATTTAAAAGAGAAGAAAAGAAGCGAACTGAAAAAAATAGAAACGGAATTTGGTAGCGATCTTGATAATTTTAAAAATGACCAAAATCAATCCTTTCAAGTAATATCAGAAGCGATTCAACAGTTACAAACACTAAATTTTACGGATAATATAATTTTTAAAAATAAACTCTTAGGGAAACTAAAAGCTGAGCTCAATAAAGATCAACTTGATTATACTGATGACACGATCCACAATATTGAAATTTTATTAAACCAAATTAGCGGCTTGCAACCGACAAATTGCATAACGGCAAATGGCATGCGAGAAATAACCATTCTCCAAAATAAATACCATTTAGACCTATCCTTTAATTCCCAAACCATATCTTTAAATCAATGCCAGGAAATTATTAAAGCTGAAAATGATAAGCAAAAAAATTTATTTACTATTAGAAACGAACTATGCACCTATAAATATGCCTTATCTTCTTCTAGTTGTTTTAATGAAGAATTATTATTTACAGCAGCCTTTATCGACCCCCTTTTGCTGGAAAATACGGCTCCGAAAATCTATAGTATACTGCATAAACGTAAGAAACTTTATAAAAAGATAAAGCAATACATAGATACTTCGGATTACGATATTTTACAATTTGCGCACCCGCTTTTTTCTATCATTGAAGTCAATGACCTGAGACTGCTATACTCACGGTTACGAAAATTAATTCACGCCTATTTTTTCTTAATTAAAAATAGCCCTTCAGTTCCTTGCATTTACCCTAAAGTCGAAGATCATTTAAACCTCATTCGCACTATATCTTCTGAGACAGAGTTATTAACTCCGGAGATTAACTACCAATATAAAAATAACTTTGCTAAAATGCTTGATCAATTAGACATAACCCAAAAGGATGTAGCAAAAATTTTGGGGATATCTGATTCAGCATTATCACAAGAAATGAATAAAGACAACCCTTCTCAAAAATATTTATTAAAACTAGCCAAGCTATATAATTGCAGTCTAAGCTTCCTGCAAGAAAAGACTACCATACCATCCTATGGAAAATTAACCAATGACAAATCAGCAAAATATTTGCTATATATAACTGCAAGGCGTAACGTCGGTAATAACTTTCTGGATATTTTGCATGATGTATTTACCCAAAATCGTGAAGATACCTATAGTTTGTATAAAATTGATCCATCAACAGCACCTACAAACAGCGATGAAAAAGAACGCTTTGACGCTGTTATAAAACACATCGCTTATCTTCAGAAGGAGTATAAAAAACTTCCTGTTGAAAAAATAGAAGCACTAACATCACTTTTAAAAAAATAAGTCCCGTGCATCGAAAAAAAAACGTCCTAATCAATCTGATTAAGACGTTTTTTCGCATTTCTTAGCACAATATACACTCAAGCAATCGCCATCGCTTTTCTCTGGCACTTCATACATAGCGGTCTGCCATACTTTTTCATAGAGACATTCCTGATTCCAGTAGTAATTTTGTTACCGCAATCGGTACATACCAGATGATCATTGGCAGCAACAGTATTAGATTTTCCCACATCCGATGCATACACTTCTTCATCCGTCTTACTATCGGCTTCCGGGTCGTCGTTGGTGCTGATAGAAAAACTGAGCATAAAAGCGTATTTGATTCCCGCAGTTTCCGCTTTCATGACCGCCTTGTCCCCTGCATCCTGACCGCTCCCAAGGCCGACTAAGGTAAGGCTTTCTCCGCTGTCGCCGTCTATCAAGGTAATGGAAACCTTTACGGTCACCAAATGCTCGGTGTTGCCTTTATTCGTTACGACATCACAGTTGCTTATGATTTCCGGTACTACAATGGACGCAAGGTTATGCTTGACCAGGGAAGCGTTGACTTTTTCCAATACATCGGCGGACGTAGCATATTTATAGTGATGAAAATCATTGGTGCCGTTCTTCGGGACGGCACTGCATTCCTCCATGACTCGGATGAGTTTACCGGCAATATTCTTCATTTTTCATCCCTCCAATAATTCTAACTGACCCCTTGCAGCGGCTTTTGGATATTGCTCTTTAAACGGCAGCCGTACGGACAATGACCGGCCACCTGGCAATAGTCCAAGCATTTACGATTCTTCCAACGTTCCCGTGCCGTGCAGATAGGCGGCAGCTCTTTCGTTGCCAGTGCTTTGGTTAAAGCACTGGCTTTATGC
>JBDKUM010000033.1:0-1701 GCA_039679715.1 Phycisphaerales bacterium | reverse complement strand
ATGTGGAACCGATAAAAACCTTTGCCCAGCAATACGGCTTTAACGAAGACGTATTCTTTATCGGCCGTTCCTTAGACTATGCCGTGGCGCTGGAAGGTTCCCTGAAATTAAAGGAAATCTCCTACATTCACGCCGAAGCCTATGCGGCCGGTGAACTGAAGCACGGCACACTGGCGCTCATCATCGAAGGCATCCCGGTAATTGCTTTGGCAACGCAGCATGACGTTTACGAAAAAACATTAAGCAATATCAAAGAAGTAAAAGCCCGTGACGCAGTCGTCATCGGCCTGGCCTTTGCCGGCGACGAACAAATCGGCAAATATGTCGATCACACCATCTTCATTCCCAAAACCGATAAGTACCTAGCCCCCATCCTGGCCGTCATCCCGCTGCAGCTTCTGGCTTACTATGCTGCCGTGACCCGTGGCTGCGACGTCGATAAGCCAAGAAACCTGGCCAAGTCGGTGACTGTGGAATAAGAAAATGCAGCAAGAATAAAAGTTGTGTGATGTCAATCATTATATTAAGATTGACATCTTTTTTTTTGCCGCCTTTACGGTCGACAATTCCGTCAAGAGTTATACAGATCTTGAACCTTTTGGCAAAAGGGGTTTCAGGCAACCAGGATTTGAGAAAATTATGCGGAATAGTAATAGCAGTGTTATGCGTTTGCCGTTATGGACGTGAACAGCAATAATCTCGGCAGCTTCGTGGCCGACCGAAACAAGAAACTGAAAAGGTTGAATAAACATGATTAAACAGATGTATGTTGTTAAAGTTCTTTGGAAGCGAGGCATTTGGCGGCGTATTCAGCTGTCTTCCGGACATACGCTGCATGATTTACATAAAGTAATACTAGAAGCCTATGAATTTGATGATGATCATTTATATGCATTCTTTATGGAAGGAAAGCCGTGGCGAGGAGAGGCCTATTGGAGTCCTCAGAATGACGAAGGACCGTATGCTGATAAAATCAAACTAGGAAGCTTGAATCTGGAAGTCAAGAAGAGATTTTTGTATTTATATGACTTTGGCGATGAGTGGACATTTTCAGTTCAAGTGGGAAAAATTGTAGAAACGGATGCTCCTGTCTTAAAGCCGATGATTCTTGAATCGCGCGGAGAAGCCCCGGAACAGTATTAGTCAAACTTATTTGACTCGATATAACTGCCTTTTGGAGCCGGAATCCAGAAAGGCTTAGTAGGTGGATTTATACATGTGTATGGTATTTATGAGCAGGTTATAAATCAATTCATCGACAAGACGACAAGGGGACGGTGGAAAAAAAATAGAGAGTAATTTTTACTCCCTGTTTTTTTCCCATTTTGCGTTGGCTAACTATGGTTGTCATCAGAAAATAATGAGCAACCTAATTGGATTTGGTAGTAAGGAGCCAAGGGGAAAAAGCAGCTGTTAAATCTATCCTATCATATTATGCGGGATTAACCGGTAAAGCAGTTTCGAAGACGATGAAGACCGGCTAAATTTATTGAAACCATTGCAAAATACAAAGAAATTATATAGACAACACAAGTTTGGAAAGCCTGAAACAAATTTCCTGTCTCCTCGTTTTTTACAAAAACAGGTCCATGTGAAAACTCCGGCAGATTTGCAAGCTATGAAAAAAGAAGAAAGAGATGCGTATTTAAGAATAATTAAACGAGTGAACGGCGTATCAACCCGTCAAATTGCACGGCTTAC